>CAYGXT010000031.1:0-14779 GCA_964353695.1 uncultured Myxococcaceae bacterium | reverse complement strand
CATCGGGCTCTCGGGTCAGATGCACGGCGCGACGCTTCTCGACGCCGGAGATCGCGTGCTGCGCCCGGCGATCCTATGGAACGACGCTCGCAGCGCGCCGCAGTGCGCCATGCTCGAGCGCCTCGAGCCCCGCTCGCGCGCGATCACGGGCAACCTGGCCATGCCCGGCTTCACGGCGCCGAAGCTGCTCTGGATTGCCGAGCACGAGCCGGACATTTTTTCCCGTGTGGCGCGGGTCTTGCTTCCGAAGGATTGGCTGCGCCTGCGCCTCACGGGCGAGGCGGTGTCGGAGATGTCCGATGCGGCCGGGACGCTCTGGCTCGATGTCGCTGCGCGGCGCTGGTCGGGCGAGATGCTGGCGGCCACCCGTCTCCCGCTCGCGGCGATGCCCCGTCTGGTCGAGGGCTCGGAGCCTTCTGGGCGGCTGCGCGACGAGGTCGCGGCCGAGCTCGGCCTTTCTCGCGGCGTGATGGTGGCCGGGGGCGCGGGCGACAACGCCGCGGGCGCGGTCGGCGTGGGCGTGATCTCGCCGGGCGATGCCTTCCTCTCGCTCGGCACCTCGGGCGTCTACTTCGTGGCCGGGGAGCGTTTCGCGCCGAACCCGGCACGGGCTGTCCACGCCTTCTGCCACTGCCTGCCAGGGATGTGGCATCAGATGGCGGTCAGCCTCAGTGCCGCGAGCTGCCTCTCCTGGCTCTCGGGCGTCACCGGCGCCACGAGCGAGGCCGCGCTGCTGGAGGAGATCGAGGCCCGGGACCGCGATCCCGGCGTGCTCTTCCTCCCCTACCTCTCGGGAGAGCGCACGCCGCACGACGATCCGCACGCGCGCGGCGTCTTCTTCGGGCTCGGGCACGAGACGACACGCGCCGATCTCGGCCGCGCCGTGCTCGAAGGCGTGGCCTTCGCGTTCGCGGATGGGCAGGATGCACTGCTCGCGGCGGGCACTGCGATCGAGCGCGTTTCGGTCATCGGCGGCGGCGCGCGGAGCCGCTACTGGGGGCGACTGATTGCGAGCGCCCTCGGGCGCCGGCTCGACTATCGCGCGGGTGGCGAGGTGGGCCCCGCATTCGGTGCGGCGCGCCTCGCACGCCTGGCCGACACAGGCGAGACGCCGGAGGACGTGTGTACGCCGCCCGCGCTTGATGCGACGGTCGAGCCGGATCCTGCTCTTGCGGCGGGCCTTGCCGAGCGCCTCGCGCGCTGGCGCCGGCTCTACCAGGACCTGCGTGAGCGCTTTGCCGAAGCCGTCTGAGACGGCACCGCGAAGCTACGCCTCTCGGTGGTAGCCTCGAGCCAAAGTTCTCTACGCCAGGAGTAGCCAGTGTCAGGTCCTTTCTTCCCGAGCATCGAACCCATCCGCTACGAGGGCCCCGAGAGCGAGAACCCGCTCGCCTACCGCTTCTACGACCCGGACCGCGTCGTGCTCGGCCGGCGCATGGAAGAGCAGCTGCGCTTCGCGGTCTGCTACTGGCATAGCTTCGGTTTCACCGGCGCCGACGCTTTCGGGCAGGAGAGCTTCGAGCGTCCGTGGCTCGGGGCAGGCGACCCAATGGCGCTCGCGGTACGCAAGACCGAGGCCGCCTTCGAGTTCTTCACGAAGCTCGGCGCTCCCTTCTTCACCTTCCACGATCGCGACGTTGCCCCCGAGGCCGCGACGCTGCGTGAGTCGGCCGCGCGTCTCGACCAGATGGCCGAGAGGCTGGCGGCACAGATCGAGCGTACGGGCGTGAAGCTGCTCTGGGGCACCGCGAACCTGTTCAGCCATCCGCGCTACGCGGCGGGAGCCGCCACCAACCCCGATCCGGAGGTTTTCGCCTGCGCCGCATTGCAGGTGCGGCATGCCCTCGAGGTGACGCACCGCCTCGGCGGCGCGAACTACGTGCTCTGGGGCGGCCGCGAGGGCTACGACACGCTGCTCAACACGGATCTGCGTCGGGAGAGCCAGCAGCTCGGCCGCTTCCTCAATCTCGTGGCCGAGCACAGGCATCGCATCGGCTTCGCGGGCACGCTGCTGATCGAGCCCAAGCCGATGGAGCCCACCAAGCACCAGTACGACTTCGACGCTGCCGCCGTCCACGCCTTCTTGCGCCAGCACGGTCTCGAGCATGAGTTCAGGCTCAACATCGAGGTGAACCACGCGACGCTCGCCGGCCACAGCTTCCAGCACGAGCTCGCCTACGCCGCCGCCTGCGGGCTGCTCGGCAGCGTCGACATCAACCGCGGGGATCCGCAGAACGGCTGGGACACGGACCAGTTTCCGGCTTCCGCCGAGGAGGCGACGCTCGCTCTCTACACCATCCTGCGTGCCGGGGGCCTCGGGGGCGGCGGCTTCAACTTCGACGCGAAGCTCCGGCGCCAGAGCGTCGATGCGGGCGATCTCTTTCACGCCCACGTGGGCGGCGTGGACACGCTGGCGCGCGGACTTCTCCAGGCTGTGCGTCTGATCGAGGACGGCGGCCTCGTGCGCAACCTCGAGCGGCGCTACGAAAACTGGGAGAGCGCGCTCGGTCGCGAGATCCTCGGTGGAGGCAAGAGCCTCGCTGATCTCGCCGATCTGGCGCTCGCACAGGGGCTCGATCCGAGGCCGCGTTCCGGTGGCCAGGAGCGGCTCGAGAATCTCTTGAACCGATTCCTGTAGAGCACGCGAGACGCCGGCAGGCCGTGGTACGATCGCCCGCGTGTCCCGCCGTTTCCACGCTCTCTCCGCCATCACGGAGCGGATCTCTGAGCTGCTGCGGCCGGCCTTCGGCAAGACCTTCTGGGTGAGAGCCGAGATCAGCTCGGGCTCGGAGCGGGGCCACTTCTTCTGCGACCTCGTCGAATCCGACGTCCGCGGCAGCGTGGTCGCGAAGATGCGCTGCCAGATCTGGGCCTCCGAGCTCGCGCGCATCCGGGCGAGCTTCAAGGCCGCCGGGATCGATCTCGTGCTCGAGAACGGCACGCAGGTGGGCATCGAGTGCGAGCTGCGCTGGGACGCGCGCTACGGCCTCTCGCTGGTGGGCCGCGATATGGATCCGGCCTTTGCGCTCGGCGAGCTCGAGCTCAAGCGGCGGCGGATCCTCGAGGCGCTGGAGCGCGACGGCCTCTTCGGGCGCAACGCGCGGCATCCGATGCCGCTGCTCCCGAACCGCATCGGCCTGGTGACGAGCCGGAGCAGCGCCGCCTTCCAGGACTTCACGAAGACGCTCCGTGACGCCGGCCACGGCTTCCGCATCTTCATGGCCGACGCCATGATGCAGGGGCCCGACACCGGGCGCAGCGTGCTCGCAGCGCTGGACGCGCTCGCGCGCCTGCCCCTCGACCTGGTTGTGATCACCCGCGGCGGTGGCAGCAAGACCGACCTGGCCTGGCTCGACGACGAGGCCATCGCCCGCCGCATCGCCGATTATCCGCTGCCCGTCTGGACGGCCATCGGCCATGAGATCGACCGGGGCGTGCTCGACGCCGTGGCCGCCGCGAACTTCAAGACGCCGACGGCCGTGGCGGAGGCCATCGTCGCACGCTTCGAGACGCTCGCGCTCCACCTCGACGACGCGGTGCTCCGCCTTCGCAATGCTTGGCAGCGTGCGCGCGACACCGAGCGCGAGCATCTGTCTCGCGTGCGCAAAGGCCTGCGGCAGGGAAGCCGCAAGCTTCTCGATCAGCGCCGGAGTGAGCTGCGCCAGGTGGCCGAGAGCGTGCGGGCCGAGGTCCTTCACCGCCTCGGTCAGGAGCGCGGCCGGCTCGGGACCGCGCAGGTTTCGCTCCGGGCCCGGGCCCGGGCATCTTTGCGCGAGCAGAGGCTGCGCTTTCGCCAGGCGGCGATCGGCCTCGGCCGCGGAAGCCGGGCGTCGCTGCGCGTCGCGCGCGAGCGCCTGCTGGTGCAGCGACGGCGCCTTTCGCTACGGCGGCTGATGCAGCGCATCGATGCAGCGCGCGAGAGCCTCGCACGCCGCGAGCAGCTCGTGCGCGCGGCCGATCCCGCGATGGCGCTGCGGCGCGGGTTCTCGCTCACGACGACAGCGGGCGGGGCCCTCGTCCGCTCGGTCGAGATGCTGAAGGCGGGAGACGCATTGAGCACGCGCGTCGCCGACGGCAGCGTGGAAAGCGTCGTTCGCGCGACGCGGAGGGAGACGGATGGCTGAGAAGACGGCGCCCGGCTACGCAGAGAAGGCGAAGCGACTCGACGAGATCCTGGAACGCCTCGATGACTCCGCCACGCCCATCGACGAGCTCGCGCGAGACGTCAAAGAAGGCGCTCAGCTGATCCGCGAGCTCGGACAGAAGCTAAACGAAGTGGAGACCGAGGTTCGCGACGCCTTCCAGGAGCTCGACGCGAGCACGCCCGCGGCTGGCGAAGAAGCAGACGAGTAAGCCGCGTCAGCCGAGCTCGATGTCCGTGAAGCGGGCCAGCGGCAGCAGCACGGGCTGACCGTCGTGTCGCCAGGCGAGTGGCGGCGCCTGGAGGCGTCCAGGCGCACAGATCCGAGACACGCCGAGGCCTGCGAGCGCAGCAGCGAGCGCAGCCGTGGCATTGCCGAAGCCGGCGAGGGCCACGCCCGCGAGGTGCGGAGCGAGAGGAAGGAGAGCCTTCAGCAGCGCGTTCTCGCCGCTCACGGGATGCACATGCAGGAAGCGATGCAGCGGCGCTGGCCGAAGCCGTGCATCCGCCTCAGCGACGACCGTCCAGCTCGCATCACCGTACACCGTCACGCTGCACCCGGCAGCGGCCCGCATCTCGGCCTCTCCCCTCGCGTGTGCAAAAGCGACACTGGCCTCGCGCGGCACGCGGCCCCGCGGAAGACGCACGGCAAGCTCGCTCAGCTCCGCCGCGATCGCCTCGGCGACCGAAGGGGCGCTCCCGGCGACGAAAACCGACACTGGAGAGAGACAGCCGAGCTGGTCCCAGAGCGAGACGTCGAGGGCGAGGCCGCGCGCGGCCTCGGCCAGCGCTGCGCCGGAGAGAGCCTCCGGGCCGAGTGCGGCCACGGAGACGCGATGGCCGTAGCCCACGAAGCGGCGCGGCGGCGGCACGCGCGCGGCGAGCGAGGCGATGGTTTCGTCCGAGCCCGTCGCCACGACACAGTCGGTGGCGAGGAAGGCCTGCATACGGAGGGCGTCGCTCCCGGGGAAGGTGACCACCTCGAGGCTCTCGCCGAGACCAAAATCCGTCGCCGCGAGCGCGTAGGCCAAGACGCGGGCCGTCACAGGATCGTGTTGCGAGGTCTTCGCGATCACAGGGGAGCGCAGAACGAGCGGCGCCAGCAGCGCGAGCAGCGTCGGCGTCGGGAGCGCGCCACCCAGGAGCACGGCCGTCGTCTGATGGCCGCTGACGAGATAGGGGCCGGCTGGCCCGAGTTCCCGAGTCGCGAGCTGGAGCAGAGCCTCCCGGGTCCAGCCCTCGAGAGCGAGATCGAGCCCCGCGTGCACGACCTCGGGCGTAAAGCCCGTGGCCGACGGAAGTTCAGCCTCGAGGCGCACTCGCGAGGGAGCAGCGTGGTTCCGAAAGCTCTCGAGGACGAGACAGAGCGTGTCGAGGACGTCGCGCGGGTGACGCCGACGCAAGTCCGCTCCGGCTTCTCGCAGCCGCTCGATCGCGGCGGCGATCGCGTCCGGTCCCCAAGTCTTGCCGGGCTCTACGCTGCTCATGAGACGCTCACGGACCCTCGCGAGTGAACATCTCGTCGGCCCCGATGGAGCAGCCTCGCGCCTCGGCGCGACCGGCGCGGCCCAGCACCTCGAAGCCGTCCCCGACGCGCCGTCCGAGGTCTGCAGTCTCGAGGGCGAGCACGCTTCCTGTGTTCGCGAGATCTACGACGACGATCATTCCCAGCTCGCCGTCCGGAACGTCCTCGCTCGTGGCGGGATCGACGAGGCGTACGCGCGCCCAGGGCGGGCCGAGCTTGCGGCGCTCCTTGCCTGGGAAGCGCAGCGTCGTGTCGTAGAACTGGCTGCCGAGCTCCGTCATCCCGTACTGGTTGACGATGCGCGCAGACGGCACGCCGAGGCAGCTCTCGATCGCGGCGTAGAGCTCCGCACGCGGCATCTCGCGCGAGCGTCCCTTGAAGCCCCCCGTCTCCATCACGCGCGAGCCCGCTGGCAGGCAGAGCTTCTCGCCGCGACGCTTCAGCTCGTCGAGCAGATGTACGAAGGCGAAGGCCGTGCCGCAAAGGGCGACGGGCTCGCCGGCCTCGGATGCGGCTCGAAGCCGCGCGAGCAGCGCAGCATGGTCGACGCGGCCTCCGCTCACGTCGAAGCCGCTCCCCGGCGCGCCGAAGAGGGGGAGCACCGTCGCGAACATATGAGAGAGCGAGGAGTCGGGCGCTTCCTGTGCCGAAGGTGTGAGGATGCGGAGCTGCATCCTTGCTCCCTCGGCCAGATCCGGTAGCACGTGCAGCCGGAAGCTCGGCACCAGCGAGGCCTCGTAGAGGGCGAGCGTGTCGAGAGCGAGCTCGCCGCGCAGCTCGCTCGAAGTGCCGCTGGTGCGGAATACGTGCGTACAGCGCTCCGCGGGAAACGAGCGGATCGCGACTTCCTTGAAGGCCCCCGTCGGCACCGGAGGAATCTCATGCCAGGCGTGAATCGTTCGCGGCGTACGCCCGCGCCCCTCGCAGAAGCGGTGGTACGCTGCACAGTGCTCGAATTGGAAGCGGAAGAGCTCGAGGGCAATAGCTTCGAAGCGCACATCGTCGGCCGGCCAGTGCTCGGGAGTGGCGGGCTCATGCATCCACGCCAGCACCTGCGCGTCGAGGCAGGCGCGCGCCGGATCCGGTCCGCCGCTCAAGCGACGCACTCCGCCAGCCGGTCGAGGGCCTCGCACAGGATGTCGGTCTCGATCGTGAGCGGGGGAGTGATCGAGAGCACGCGCGAATCGTCGCCCGATGGGAGCACGATCACGCCGCGCCGCAGCGCCTGCTGCCACGCAGCGAGCGTTCGCTCCGTGGTGTCGAGCTCGATGCCGAGCAGGAGGCCCTTGCCGCGGACGTCGCGCACGCCGGGGCGGCCCGCGAGCCGCGCGCGCAGGCGTCCGAGTGCGAGCTCGCCACTTTCCCGTGCACGCTCCACGAGCTTCTCTTCTTCGATCACGGCCAACGAAGCGAGGGCGGCCGCGCAGGCAGGGGGATGCCCGAGAAAGGTCTGCGTGTGGAGAGCCTCACCCTCCGAGACTGGCCAGGCGTCCATCACTGCGGCGCGGCCGATGCAGGCAGAGATCGGCATGCCCGAGGCGAGGGCCTTCCCCACACACAGCAGATCGGGCACGACGCCCTCATGCTCGCACGCAAACCAGCGGCCGGTTCGGCCGAGACCCGTGTAGACCTCGTCGGCGATCAGGAGCCAGCCTTGTGCGTCGCAGAGATCGCGCAGCGCGCGCAGGAAGCCGCGCGGAGGGATGCGCTCGCCGCCGCGGCCCTGGATCGGCTCGACGAGGACGGCGCCGACGGGCTCGGGGCAGGCGCCCGCAGCGCGGAGCACATCCTGCGCATCGGGCCAGCGCGCGAAGGACGTCGCGCACGACAGCCGCGAGCGGAAGGGATCACGGAACATCGGCCGCCACGTCGCATCCAGAGCACCCAGCGCAAGGCCGTGGTAGGCGCCCTCGAAAGCCACGACTCCCGCGCGCTCCGTCGCAAGCAGGGCGGTCTTGAGCGCGGCCTCTACGGCGTCAGAGCCCGAGGAGCCAAGTACAGCGCGTGCAGCGCCGCCACCAGGAAAGAGCCGGGCTAGCGCTTCCAGCAGCTCCACCTTGACGGCGGCCGGATGGACGTCCCCCATGGCGTGCATCAGCGCGGCACTCTGCCGCGCCACGGCACTCGCAATACGCGGATGTGCGTGGCCGGCGGCCGCGACCCCGAAACCCGCACCGAGGTCGACGAAGCGGTTGCCGTCCACGTCCCAGACGTTCGAGGCGGCGGCGCGCTCCCAGAAAATTGGCGGCAACGGCGCGAGGCAGGTGACGTTGCGGCTCTCCACCCTTGCCAGCCGGGCGGCGAGCGCGCGCGAGCGCGGCCCCGGCACCTCGGTGCGAAGATCGGGAGCAAGCGTGCGAGGAGGCGACACGGCCGCAGTGTAGCCGCGCTCGCCAGCGCGTGACTGGGCGGGGTACTCTTGCGAGAATGGTGACCTTCGGAGTCGAAGACGAGGCGGCCAGCCACGCGGCGCGCATGCGCGCGGGTGTGCTCGCCCTCGTCGTCGGCACGGCCGTCTTCGGCGGCAAGTTCCTGGCCTGGTGGCTCACAGGCTCGGCGGCCGTCCTCTCCGACGCGCTCGAGTCGATCATCAATGTGGTGGCTGCCGGGGGGCTGATCTACAGCCTGGTGGTCGCCGCGCGGCCGGCCGACGAAACCCATCCCTACGGCCACGGCAAGGTCGAGTTCTTCTCGGCCGGGGTAGAGGGGGCCTGCATCACCGGCGCCTCGCTCGCGATCCTTTGGGCGTCGGTGAGCGCGCTGATGCGTGGCCCGCATGTCGAGAACATCGACATCGGCGTCTTGGTCCTGGTGGCCACGAGCCTCCTGAACGCCGCCCTGGGCTGGTACCTCGTGCGGGTGGGCCGCCGCTGTCATTCGCTGGCGCTCGTCGCCGACGGCAGGCACGTGCTCACCGACGTGACGACGAGTGCAGGGGTCGTGGCCGGCCTCGTCGCCGTCCGCCTGACGGGCCTTGACGTGCTCGACCCGCTGGTCGCCATCGGTGTCGCCGTCAACATCCTGGTTACCGGCTGGCGTCTGGTGCGAGAGGCCGTGGGCGGTCTCATGGACGAGGCGGACCTGCCGCGCCTCGATGTGATGATCGTTGCGCTCGAGGCCGAGCGCGCAACTGAATGGATCGACGTACACACACTGCGCGGCTGGCGCTCGGGACGGGTGCAGCATGTGGACCTTCACCTCACGGTCCCGCGCTACCTCGACGTGGAGCGGGCGCATGTCTTCGACGAGCAGATCGGCAGGATGGTCTCTCGCGCGACGGGGCTTCCGACCGAGACCATCGTCCACTTCGATCCTTGCCGGCCGCGGCATTGCCCCGACTGCCGCGTCGTGCCGTGTCCGGTCCGCGCGGCAGCGTTCGAGGCTCGCGAGCCCTTCACGCTCCAGCGCGCGATCCGCGCTGGGATGGGCAAGCTCGAGCCGCTTCCCGTTCCGGAAACGAAGGCCGACGCCTTCGTCGCCCTGGGTTCGAATCTGGGGGACCGTGCTTCTCAGCTGCGGCAGGCCCTCGCGGCGCTGTCTGCCACGCCCGGAATCGAGCTCGTGGCCAGCTCCTCCTTCTACGAGACGGCCCCCGTCGGCCCCTTGCCTCAGGGCCCCTACCTGAACGCAGCTTTGCGGCTTCGCACCACGCTCGCGCCGCGCGCGCTGCTGGAGCGATTGCTGGCGATCGAGACCGCGGCCGGCCGCGTCCGCGGTAAAGAACGCAACGCTCCGCGCACGCTCGACCTCGACCTGCTGCTCTTCGACGCGCTGCAGCTCGACGAGCCGGGCCTGACTCTCCCGCATCCACGCCTGCACGAGCGCGCCTTCGTGCTGGAGCCCCTGGCCGAGATCGCGGCCGACGTCGTGCACCCGACGCTCGGGCTCCGCATTGAAGAGCTCGCCGCGCGTGTACGCGACCCCCGAGCCGTGCGGCGGCTCGCCTAGCGCCTTACCTATTGGCAGTGGCCATAGATCTGTCCGCCGTAGATCTTCTTCGAATTGTGCGAGGGGTTGGCTGTCCCCTCATCCACCGTTGCACAGCCCGCAAGAAGGGCCAGCAAGACAACGCTCAAGAAGTGTTTCCGCATCGGATCCCCGCTCGAGGATTGGTTGGTGTGCCAGCCGTTCTTGTCTGCTGCTCGTGGAATAGCAAGACCCATGCCACGTGCGGCCTCGAGGCGGGAACGCCTCCCGTCCGCGCTCGGCGGCGCGGAGGCTCTCCGGGCACCCCGGAGTGACCAGGGATCGGGCGTGCCTGCCCGCAGATTGGGCACGCTCAGGCGACGGCCTGCCTCAGCGCATGGTGGCCCGCACGTCCTCCAGAACCCGATCGAAGGGATCGATGCGGATCAACCCCAGCCGCGGAAATTCGAGGTCGAGAATGACGTATACGGTGAGCCCGAGGATGAGCACGAATCCGAAGATGTGAAGCCAGCTTCGCGACGCGGCCGCGGCCATCCCGTAACCGGCCAGCAATGACGAGGCGAGGGCGAGCGCACCGAGCAGCCCGAAGATGAGGATCGGCGGGTGGGTCCGAACCGCTGCGGCGCGGGTCGTGGTGATGTCGATCATGGCGTTCAGCGCCGGAAGCAGGAGCATCGCCGCCTGGGCGGAGGGCGACTGCTGGCTCGCGGTGACCGCGTCCCGCCAGATCTCGGCCTGGAGCAGCAAGGCTTGGTCGTGCTGCGACGTCGCTGCGTCGAGGTCCGGGAACGCACGGTAGGTCTCAATCCGGGCATCGACGTACTGGCGAAATTTCTCCCGGAGCGGCGGCTGCGCCGCGGCGGGAAGCAGGTCGAGCCTCAGATACGCCGTCCCGATGTCGTTGGCCTCTTCGACGATCAGATGCCGTCGCGCGTCGAATCTCGCCGCCGCGCCGGAAAAGGTGAACGCCACCAGCAGGCCCATCAGGCCGAATATGGCGCCCTCCACCGCACCGAGGCCGGGGCTCGCGCCGTCGGCGTGCTTGGCCCGCTGCCGCAGGCGGATGCTGCGGCCGACCTCGAGCAGCACAAGCATTCCCACGAACAGGAACGCGACGAACAGCCAACCCCAAGCCAGCATCGTCATCGTTTCCCCGCCCTCTCGCGCATTGCTTCGCTCTTGCGAGACCGGCGAGGCCACCGATCTCCGGTGCGCACGGTAGCCCTCGGCGGGCCACTAAACCTGGAGCTTCGGCTGCGTTCCGGCCGGAAGCGAGATGCTCTTGGACTCGAGGTAGGCGCGCAGGCCCTCGGGGCCGAGTTCGCGGCCGACGCCCGAGGCCTTGAAGCCGCCGAAGGGCGAGCCGAAGTCCATCATGAAGCCGTTCACCGTGTAGGTCCCCGTGCGGACGCGGCGTGCGACGTCGATGCCGCGGTCCACGTCCTTCGTCCACACCGTGCCAGAGAGGCCGTATTCGCTGTCGTTCGCGATGCGCACGGCCTCGTCCACTCCCTCGTAGGGGATCACGGCGAGGACGGGCCCGAAGATCTCCTCCCGGGCGATCGTCATGCCATTGTCCACGTCCGCAAAAAGTGTCGGCTCCACGTACCAGCCCTTCGGGAGCCCGGCCGGGCGGCCGCCGCCTACGACCAGCCTCGCGCCCTCCTTCTTGCCGGCGTCGATGTAGCCGAGTACGCGGTCGCGCTGCCGCGCGGCGACCAGCGGCCCGACGACCGTCTTCGGGTCGGCCGGATCGCCGACCGGCACGGCGCGCAGGGCGGCGGCCAGCGCCTCCACCACCTCGCGGTAGCGAGCGCGGGGCGCCAGGATGCGCGTCTGCGCGATGCAGGCCTGGCCGTTGTTCATGATGGCGGCGGGCAGGAGAGCCGGGACCATCGCCGCCACGTCGGCGTCCTCGAGAAAAATTGCAGCCGACTTGCCGCCGAGCTCGAGCGTGTAGCGCCTCAAGCGCTCGCCGCAGAGAGCCGCAATGCGGCGACCGGCAGCTGTGCTGCCCGTGAACGCGACCTTATCGACACCAGGATGCGTTACGAGGTACTCGCCCACCTCGCGGCCGGCGGGCACGAAGTTGACGACACCGGCGGGGAATCCGGCCTCCTTCACCAGCTCGGCCAGGATCGCGGCGTCGAGCGGCGTCTCCGGCGCAGGCTTCACCACCACCGTCGCACCGGCGGCGAGGGCAGGGCCGAGCTTCAGCATGATCGTGAAGAGCGGGACGTTCCACGGCACGATCGCCGCCACCACGCCCACGGGCTCGAAGCGAACCAGCGAGGGCCCGAGCATGCCCGGACGCAGCTCCTCGAAGGGGAACTCGCGCGCGAGGTTCACGTAGTAGTCGAGCACCATCTTCGACGACAGCACCTGACCCATCAGCGACCACGACGCCGGCGAGCCCATCTCGGTCGTGATCACGTTCGCGAGCTCGGTCATCCGCGTCTGGATGCCGCTCGAGAGCTTCGCCATCAGCTCGGCGCGCTCCTTCGCGGCCATGCGCGACCACGGCCCGGTCTCGAAGGCCGTTCGTGCGGCAATCACCGCTCGATCGACGTCGGGCTTCTTGGCCTCGGGTACGCTTCCGACGATCTCCTCCGAGTGCGGAGAGATGACGTCGATCCTGTCGCCGCTCGAGGGTGCAACCCAGTCGCCACCGATGAAGAGCTTCTCGACCCGCTGCATCTCTGCCTCCTTCCGGTTCGTTGGTAAGCGATCCGCTGGCTAGCGATCGCCCGAGCGCCCCGGCTCGCGCTCCCGGGGGAGGGACGGACTATGCAACGGCAGACGGGACGAAGGAAGCCCATCGATCCCGACGAGATCTTCGCCCTCGTGAACCCCATGCAGGTGGCCGTTTTCGCGGCCGAAGCCTGTCGGGTCTCGTTGCAGGCCCGAAGCCTTCCGGTACGGTCCCCTGGATGAGCGCCTCCCCCGTCTCACGGACGCCCCGCGCCCGCCTTTCCGGCGAACTCCTGCGCCAGATCGAGAGCTTTGAGCTGGAATCGGCGCGTGCTGAAGAGATCTTGCGCTGGGGCATCAAGAGCTTTCATCCCCGTCTTGTGCTGTCGGCCTCTTTCGGCGGACCGGAGGGGATGGTGCTGCTCGACATGATGCACCGCATCGAGCCAGCCTCCCGGGTCTTCGTGCTCGACACGGGAAGGCTTCCCCAGGCGACCCACGACCTCATCGACCGGGTGCGCGACCGCTACGACAAGGCGATCGAGGTGCTCTTCCCCGCAGCCGCCGAGGTCGAGGCCATGGTACGCTTGCATGGCATGAACCTTTTCTACGAGAGCGTCGAGAAGCGCCAGCTCTGCTGCCGCCTGCGCAAGGTGGAGCCCATGACCCGCTACCTGACGGACTTCGACGCCTGGGTCTCCGGGCTGCGCCGCGAGCAGAACGTGACGCGCACCGACACGCGCAAGGTCGAGATCGACAGCGTGCACGGCGGCGTGGTCAAGCTGAATCCGCTCGCCGACTGGACGCAGGACGAGGTGTTGAACTACGTGCGAGAGCATGGCGTGCCCGTGAACCGGCTTCATGCGCAGGGCTATCCCTCCGTCGGCTGCGAGCCGTGCTCGCGCGCGATCCAGCCCGGCGACGACATCCGGGCCGGCCGCTGGTGGTGGGAGAATCCCGAGACGAAGGAGTGCGGAATCCACGTCGGCGAAGAGACGGAAGGCTCGGGCATCTGATGCCGGTCCTGACTCGCCGCACTCTGCTCGGTGCGATGCTTGGGGCCGCGGCCTCGCCGCTTCTCGGCCGCACGCTGCAAGCGGCCGATGGCGGAGCGGCTCTGCCTGCCTCCACGCTTCAGGCCCTCGAGACGAGCCCCTACGTCTATGTGTCGCCGCTCGCGAGCGGCGGCGCCGAGAGCACCTGCCACGGCGAGGTCTGGTTCGCCTGGCTCGGTGGCGCCGTCGTCATCATCACGGCAAACGACCGCTGGAAGGCGAAGAGCCTCACGAGCGGGCGAGACCGTGCGCGGCTCTGGGTGGGTGATCACGGGCCATGGAAGAAGCTCGTCGGCCGTAGCGAGGCCTTCCGGACAGCCCCCAGCTTCGAGGCGCGCGCCCGCTTCGAGAAGGATCCGGCACTCCTCGATCGGCTGATTTCGGTGTACGAGAAGAAGTACCCGGCTGAGATCGGGCGCTGGAGAGAGCGCTTCAAGACCGGCTTCGCCAGCGGCGAACGGGTGCTGATCGCGTACTCGCCGATCGGGGCGTGAAGCGCGGTCGCGCTACTTCTGCTTCTCCATCAGCGGCAGGACCTTCTGGGATAGATCCGACTGACAGGCTTGCATCACGGCGTCGAGGCGCTTCTGGGTCTTGTCTGCATCGAAGACGGTCCTGGCATGCTTCCCGGCGAGATAGCCGTCGAACCAGAACACGTAGAACTTGCGGGCCGCTCCGTTGCTTTCAACGAGTTCGGCGCAGGTCGTGGTGCTGAGGTCGATCTTCGCGTCGTCGGCCGCGGGCGAAACGGACGCGACGAGCAAGCCGGCGCCAAGACCGGCGAGGCCGAGTTGCCGCGATCGAGACAGGAAAGGAACGATCATCTCCGGGACCTCCTCAGGGGCTAGACCACCAGCCGATGCACGGCCTTGAACTCCGGCGTTTTCGCATCCCGAAGCATCTCGAAGAGCGCGGACTCGGTGGACGCGGGCACCGCACCGGAGCCGAGCAGCTTCGCATAGGCCGTTTCATCCTCGAGGACGAAGCGGGAAGTGAGGGCGTCGCGCACCGCATGCGGCTGGTAGCCCTCGATCAGCAGATCGTGAATCGTCTGCGAGACGCAGACGTGGGTCTCGATGCCTGCCACCAGCACCTGGTCGCGGCCGAGCCCGCGCAGGTGCTCGCGCAGGCCCGGGGCGCCGAGACAGGAGAAGCTCGTCTTCTCGAAGCGTGCGGCCCCGGCAGGCATGAACTGCTCGATCTCGGGGCGGGTCTTGCCGAGCCCCTTCGGATACTGCTCGGTCACGACGACGGGGAGCCCGAGCGCAGCCGCCCCCTGCAGCAGCCGCTGCGTCGCGCGCACGACGCGCTCCTCGTGGGCGAGCTTGCCGGCGTAGGATTCCTGCAGGTCGATCACCAGCAGAAACGCGCGCTCGCGCGAGAGCATCCGGCCGTGGGAGGGCACGTCAGTCCTTCTCCTGTCGCACGTAGTTGTGGAGC
>CAYGXT010000030.1:0-14967 GCA_964353695.1 uncultured Myxococcaceae bacterium | reverse complement strand
GCTACGTACCATTCGCGACCACAACCCCGAGCGGCTACCCGCCGGAGAGCTTCTGCATCGCAGCGACCCCGTGCAGCTTCGCGCGTGGGCCGGTGTCGAGGACGGCGCGGCGTAGCGGCGCCAGATCAACCATCACCAGGAGGGAACCATGATCAAGCTCTATGGCGTGCCGATGTCGCGGGCGGCCCGCAACCTTTGGATGCTCGAGGAGCTCGGCCTTGCCTACGAGAACGTGCCCACGCACTTCGCCACGGGCGATACGCACAAGCCTGACTAT
Organism: uncultured Myxococcaceae bacterium; assembly: GCA_964353695.1. Classification (GTDB taxonomy): domain Bacteria; phylum Myxococcota_A; class UBA9160; order UBA9160; family UBA9160; genus MYXO. Next base: position 14,690 of record CAYGXT010000030.1, on the reverse strand, counting down.
TTGAAGCTGAACCCGAACGGCCACGTTCCGACCCTCGACGATGACGGCACCATCGTCTGGGAGTCGATGGCGATCAACCTCTACCTCGCCCTGAAGTACGGCAAGGGCCTGTGGCCGAAGTCGGTGGTCGACCAGGGGCATGCGTTGCAGTGGAGCTTCTGGGTCATGACGGAGATCGAGCCGCCGCTGCTGCAGGCCATGCTGCACCGCGCCTTCTATCCACCGGACCAGCGCAAGCCAGAGCTCGGAGACGAGGGCGAGCAGAAGCTCCAGACGCCCCTGAAGGTACTCGATGAGCACCTGGCGTCCCGAAAGTTCGTCGCGGGCGACAGCTACTCGGTAGCCGACGTGAACCTCGCCTCGGTGATCGGTTGGTCGGCCTTCGCGAAGATCAACATGGCGCCCTATGCGAACGTCTCGCGCTGGCTCGGCGAGTGCACATCGCGCCCGGCGGCCAAGAAGGCAATGGGGAGGTAGCGCGCGAGGAGAGCCGCGGGAGCCCCAGTGCAGCGAGGTCGAGGGCTGCCGGGCCGCTCGCGGGGGCTGGGGTATGCTGCCTTGGTGGCCCGGCCCCTCCCCGACGTCGCACCTCCGCGAGCCAGCGCCGAGGGATGGCTGCGTGATGCAGTAGAAACTGGCCGGCTAGAGCGCGGACCGGCGGAAGGACTCGCCGCCGGGCTCGGCGATGGCGTGCTCCGCGGCGCCATTCTCGAGGCCGCCCTCGAGAGCAAGCGGCGCGGCAAGGGCGACATCGTCACCGTATCCCGCAACGTCTTCCTGCCCCTCACCAATCTGTGTCGCGACCGCTGCGCCTATTGCACCTTCGCGAAGCTCCCCGGCGATCCAACCGCGAAGACCTACGAGCTGGCCGAGGTGGCCGAGGTCGTGCGCGGCGCCGTACGCGCCGGCTGCATCGAGGCCCTCTTCTGCCTGGGCGACAAGCCCGAGGTCGCCCACCGGCCGCACCGCGATTGGCTGCGCTCCCGCGGCTTCGCGTCCACCGCCGAGTATCTGGTCGAAGCCTGCCGCGTCGGCTTCGAGGGCGGGATGCTGCCGCACACCAACGCGGGTGTTCTGTCGCAGGCGGAGATGCTGGCGCTGCGACCGTGGAACGCCTCCATGGGCCTCATGCTCGAGACCACGAGCGAGCGCCTGCGCCAGAAGGGCGGGGCGCACTACTACGCGCCCGACAAGGAGCCTGCGCGGCGGATCCGCATGCACGAAGAGGCGGGAGAGCTCGGGATCCCCTTCACCACGGGCATCCTCCTCGGCATCGGCGAGAGCCTGGCCGAGCGCGTGGACACCCTGCTCGTGATTCGAGATCTCGCGCAGAGGCACGGCCACATCCAGGAGGCCATCATTCAGCCCTTCCACCCGAAGCACGATACGCCGATGCACGACGCGACCGCACTCTCCAACGAAGAGGTGGCGGGCTGGGTGGCGCTGGCGCGGCTCATCCTCGGCCCGCACATGAACGTGCAGGCGCCACCGAACCTCGCGCCCGATGCGCTCGAGCTCCTGCTCTCGGCCGGGCTGAACGATTGGGGCGGCGTCTCGCCGTTGACCATCGACTTCATCAACCCCGAGGCGCCCTGGCCGACGCTGCACGTGCTGCGTGAGCGTACCGAGGCCGCGGGCGCGAAGCTGCGCGAGCGGCTTCCCGTCTATCCAGACGCTGTCGCTCGACGCCCCGAGCTCTTCGATCCTCAGGTCCGCGCCGCTCTACACCGGCTCGCGGACGAATCCGGCTTTGCCCGTCCCCGAGACGGCGCGCGCCAGGAGGCTGCATGACGCTCTCTCGACTGCTCTCGGCTGTGAGCCCGGACGTCGCCACGATTCTCGAGCGCGTTCTCGAGGAACGCGAGCTCCACAGCACCGAGGCCGCGCGTTTGCTCGGCGCCGAGGGCGCCGATTTCCATGCGCTACTGCGTGCAGCCGACTGGGCGCGCGAGCGCGACAACGGTGGCGACGTTTCCTTCGTCGTCAATCGCAATATCAACTTCACCAACATCTGCTACGTGGGCTGCTCCTTCTGCGGTTTCTCGCGGCATAGCGAAGACACCGACGCCTACGATCGCTCGATGCAGGAGATCCTCGAGAAGTGCCGCGACGGCGTGGAACGCGGCGCGACCGAGGTCTGCATCCAGGGCGGCATCCACCCCAGCAAGGACCACACGCACTATCGGGAGATCCTGGAGGCGATCAAGGCCGAGTTTCCCGACCTCCACATCCACGCCTACTCGCCCGAGGAGATCGACTGGGGCCAGCGCAAGAGCGGCATGCCATTGGCCGAGTATCTGCGCTGGCTCAAGGACGCGGGCCTTGGAACCATCCCTGGGACAGCGGCCGAGATCCTCGACGACGACCTCCGGAAGGTGCTCGCACCGAACAAGATCCGGAAGGCTCGCTGGGTCGAGATCATCACGACGGCGCATCGCGTCGGCTTCCGCACCAGTTCCACGCTGATGTACGGCCACATCGAGAGCGCCCGTCAAGTGGCGGAGCATCTCGCACTGCTGCGCGAAATCCAGAAGCAGACGGGAGGCTTCACCGAGTTCGTCCCGCTCGGCTTCATCCACGAGCTGAACCGGCTGTACCAGAAGATGGAAGCGCGCCCCGGCTCGTCGATGCTCGAAGACCTTCGTCTGGTGGCCGTTGCGCGGCTTTTCCTCCGGCCGCACATCAAGAACGTGCAGGTCTCGTGGGTGAAGATGGGGACGAAGCTCGCGCAGATGGCGCTGCTCGGCGGCGCCAACGACTTCGGCGGAACGCTGATGGAGGAGTCGATCTCCCGCGAGTCCGGCTCGCAGCATGGCGAGAACCTGCCCGCCGAGGAGATCCGGCGTCTGATCCGCGAGGTGGGCCGCGTGCCCGTCGAGCGCAACACCGCCTATGGCGTGCTGCGTCGCTTCGACGATCCCGCTCTCGATCCGCCGTCCTTCGAGCCCGAGCAGCGCCGCGAGATCGCGGGGCCCGCGCGCTGGCGGGAGGACCGAAAGCCCGGCGCGACCGCTGCGTTGGGCGCGCGATAGAGCCGCATACTCGCCAGCTCGTCAGGAGCGCCCGGGCTCGCGCGTCAGCGCGTCGAGCCGCTCCACCAGCGCTTCCAGCTGGTAACGAAGCGGCGCGCGTTCGAGGATCTCGCGCTCGACGTGCTTCAGCGCATGACTCACCGCAGGATGGTCGCGGCCGAGGGCCTCGCCGATTTTCTGGAGTGATGCCTCGGTGTAGCGGCGGCACAGGTACATGGCGAGCTGGCGGGGTACGAGCACGTCGCGCCGCCGCGAGCGCGTGGCGAGGGTTGCGGGCGTGGTCTTGAAGAACGCGGCGACCACGCCGACGACCTGCGAGATCTCGAGCGTTGCGTGCTCCGGCGGCACGTCGGACAGCTTTCGGAGCGCAACCTCGGTGAGTCGGCGATCGATCTGACACTTCATCAGCGAGGCCGTCGCCACGAGCTGGATCAACACGCCCTCGAGATCGCGCACGCTGCCCCGCACGCCCTCGACCAGACGATCGAGGCAGTCCTCCGGCAGTCGCACGCCACCTGCCGCTGCCTTCTGGCGCAAGATCTCCCGGCGCACGCGCGCGTCGGGCGGCTCGATCACGGCCACGAGCCCGCCCGCGATCTGCGAACGCAGGCGCGGATCGAGGTCCGCGAGCTCTCGAGGCTCGCGATCCGCCGTGAGAACGACGCGGCTTCCGGCGTCGAGCAGGTGGGCCACGATGTGGAAGAGCTCGAGCTGTGTGGCCTTCTTGCCGGCGAGGAACTGCACATCCTCGACCACGAGCAGATCGCATTGCTCGCGGAAACGGCGTTTGAAGCTGGGCATCTTCTGCGCACGGATCGAGGACAGGAACTCGCCCGTGAAGGACTCTGCCGACGTGTAGACGGTGCGCTCGATGCCCTGGAGCAGCGCCTCGGCCGCGAGCGCCCGTGCAAGGTGGGTCTTCCCGAGGCCAGAGCTCCCGGCGATGTAGAGCGGGCACACGCCCGGCTGGGTCCCGCGCGCGAGAGCGATCGACGCCTCCCGTGCGAGTGCGTTGCATGGGCCGACCACGAAGCTCTCGAACGAGTAGGGGAGTGCCCGCTGCATGGGCCCGAGTCGTGCAATGGCGGGCAGCGCGGCCAGGCAAGCCTTTGTGGCCGCGATGCCGGGCCGGGCCTCTCGCGCCGGCGTGTCCACCCGCAGGTCGGCGCGGTGGAGCCCGAGCCCAAGGCTCACGGGCACGGGGCGCCCGGCCTCCTTTTCAGCGTGGACTTCGATGGACGAGAGGTAGCGCTCGCGCACACGCTGCCGGTGGAACGGGGTCGGGCATAGAAGCACGAGGCCCTCGCCCCCGGTCTCGGGGACCAGCGGCGCAAGCCAGGCCTCCACGGCAAACGCCGGCATTTCTTCTCCGAGGCGGCGCAGCACGCCGTCCCAGAAGGGGGGGGATGTCATTCATGGATCTCGGGGGTTTTTCAGAGATCCGCGGAGATTTTTCCTCCGTGAACCTCTGTCAACGGGCGCATTGAAGCATGCGCTACCCGGCAACCCCTAGCTCGATTCAGCGGGCCGGAGTGGCTCTCTGCAGCCGCCGGCATGGCTGCGCGCAATGGGCTGATCACCGACGAGAGATTTCGTTTGGAAGCCGGATCGCTCCTATCATTCCAGAGGGTTTCGGGCGCAGGGCTGAGGCGCATTAAAGCGTCGCATCGGCGTGTCGGGGGAATGTCGCCCAGCCCCTTCATCCAGGAGACGATCTCCGTTTTTCATTGATTTTCGGACTATTTCTTGAATTTTCGAGCCCGGAAGTAGAGGCTCATGGAAGCTGCTTCGGGCAGCCCGGGAGCTGGCCCGAGAGTTCACCAGACGCAAGCGCAGCCGCGTCGCAACCGAGACACGGTTGCGCAGAGACGCCCGTCTCCGCTCCGCCCGTGTCAGGGACGGGACCGACGCAGCTTACGTTGTTCTGAGAGGGAAGCTTCGAGATCGAGGGGGGCTTAGCCGATCTGCTGGTCGAACTCTTCGAGAGTGTTCGGACCTTCCGTCACCTTGACGCGGATCTCGTCGCAGGCAATGGCCTTGTCGAGGACCTCGCGCAAGAAGCCCTCCACAGTGATCTCGTCGTACTCGGCCAGCGCCTCTTCGAGTCCCTCGCCGGAGACGGTGAACTCGAATGTCGCCTTGATTCGGATCGCCATGGATCTCCCGCTCTGGAATGGGGCCTCATGTCGAGCGTCCACGCCCGTGGTGGTGTCCGCACCGACCCTGCAAAAGTCCCTAACTGATTGAATTTGCTAGGGATTACTTAAACGGAAAACAGGATAACGCACGCCCCTTCAAAGCGAAACCGATTTTCCGCTTTTTTCCTCTGTCCGACGCGCGCTCACGTCGGCCCATGCATGGAGCAAGGCGAGCAGGAGGGCCAGGATTCCAGTGAGGGTGAAGAGGTCCACCGCGATGCGGTGAAGTTTCCCGAAGCGCAGGAGGGCGGTGGCGTCGGGTTCGGGGCCGAAGGCCAGGGGCCGGATGCTCTGGATGGCAGCAGCGATTCCGAATTCGGATACGAAGGCGGTAAGGGCAAGAATGAGGGGAAGAGCCACCAGAATTTTGCCCCGCCTCAGCCTCCAGGCCAGAAACGCCAGCGCTGGGCCCGCTGCCATGCCGTAGAGGTTGAGACTGCGCAGCACCGGGCCGACGATCTTCCCGGCGAGCTCTGGGCTGGGCAGCGCCTGGAAGGTGGTGGGGGCGACTACCACACCGAAGAACAACAGTGCGCCGACCCAGCCGCCGAGAAGGCACCAGAGCCCCGCCACCATGAGAACGTCTGCGATTCGGCGCACGGGGCGAGTCTTCCCGAGGGCCGGCGGAACGTCAAAGGGAGAAGAGCCGTGATGGGTCTGCGCCGCGTCATCTCCGAGCGGCTCGCCGAGCTGCTGACGCAGCCCCTCTCCTCCTATGAGAGGCGTGGATGGAACGACGTCGACGCCCTGCGCCGTCACATCCGCAAAGGCGACGTCCTGCTGGTGGAGGGGGACACGCGCATCGCAGCCGTGATCAAGTACCTGACCCAGAGCTCCTGGTCCCATTCCGTGCTCTACGTCGGCGACGAGCTGATTCGCCATCCAGGGCCCGTGCGCGAGCGGGCTCTCGCCGAATTCGGCGACCACGCGCAGCACCTGTTGGTGGAGGCGCTGCCCGAGGGCGTCGTGGCCGCGCCCCTCAACAAGTATGTGGACATGAACCTGCGCGTATGCCGTCCGTCTCGGCTTCGGCCCGAGCACCTGCAGATCATCCTCGACGATGCGATCGCCGCAATCGGCTGGCGGTATGACCTGCTGAATGTCCTCGACCTCGCGCGCTACTTCCTTCCCGTGAGCCTCGTTCCGGCGCGCTTCCGGCGCGACGTTCTGCATTTCGGAAGCAGGCTGCCAACCGAGGTCATCTGCTCGAGCCTGCTCGGCCGGCTCTTTGAAAAAGTTGGCTATCCGATCACGCCGATCGAAGGGATAGACCCGCTCGTCGGATCGGCGCCGGCGAGCCGGGGCCGCATCGGCTGGTTCCGGCGCCTTCTCGGGCAGGAGTCGCCCGAGGAATACACGGGCCTGTTCCGGATGCGGCATCCGACGCTGCTCACCCCGCGCGACTTCGACCTCTCCCCGTATTTCGAGATCGTGAAATTCAACGTGCTCGTCGAAGGGCACTTCGACTACCAGAAGATCCACTGGGAGGTGAGGGAGGCACTCGAGGCGAAGCGCAGCGGCTGAAGCGATCCGCCGCGGAACTCAGACGGCCGCTTCGGGTTTCGCGGGAGGTGTCTTCAACCAGCGCAGTCCGAGGTCGGAGACGGCGAGGCCAGCAGCGTCCTGCCCCACGGCCTCAGGACGTGCGGCGCCGAGTGTTCGGCGCAGCAGCTCGATGCCGGCGAAGCGAATGGCGTGCTCGAAGTCGGGCGCCTGTGCGCGGCCCCGACTCTCGACGTAGGCCGACCACGTGCGCTCGAGCGCGAGCCTGGCGTGGCTGGCGCCGCCGCGCGCGGCATCTGCCAGCGTGAGGTGCGCGAGCAGGATGCCCACATCGAAGGCGCCATCGCCGGCATGCGCAATCTCGGCATCGAGAAGGCGTGGCCGGCCCGGTTGCAGCAGCACGTTGCCGCCCTGCACGTCGGCGTGGACGAGCACGCCTGTCTGGGCCAGGTAATCGCGATAGGCGGCATCGGCCAGCGCTACAGCCGTCTCATCGCTCCAGAGCGTTTCGGCGCGCGCGCGAAGCGGAGGGGAGAGCGGGAAGTCGTTCTCGCGAAAGGGCAGGGCGAAGATGTGATCGCCGTGCAGCCGACGCATGTCGCCGTTCCCAAAGCGCGAGACGAGATCCGGTTGCTTCGAGGTTCCCGCGTGTACCGCGCCGAGAAAGGCGCCGAGCGTCTGCCCCGCCGCGACGGCCACGCTCGGATCGTCGCCTCGTTGCAGCGCGTGATCGAGCCGGGTCGCATCACCGAGATCCTCGAGCACGAGCACGCGCTCGACCTCGTCGAAGTCGAGCACCCGCGGGCAGAGGCCGGCTGCATCGAAGGGGCGTACCGTCTCGTAGTAGCGGGCTTCGAAGACCACTCGCTCGGTCGTCACCTGATACTCGGGAAAGCGCTCAAGGGCCGGCCGCGCCTGCTTCACGATCAGCGTCCGGCCTCCCTGTCCCGAGCGTACCCGGCGCACCCAGTTGATATTTCCGTCGCCGGCTGCCTCGATCTGGAGGGGCTCTCCCGGAAGCGCAAGTCCCCGATCTTTCAGATATTCCGGAAGATTCTCGTGGGTCAGTCGAAGCTGCGCGCGCATGGATGGGCAGGCCTCCGGAAAAAAACACTCAAGTAGCGGCCTAAGCCGCCGAAACGCTGGGCATAGGTTCGAGCTGATCCAGGGGGGGTGAGGTTCGGACTTGAGCGCCCCGGCGGCCACCTGGCCCCGGGGCCGCTTCGTTTAAATGGGCAGAGCGGAGCCTCGAGCTTCAGGCCTGCGCTCGCAAATCCTTCGTCTGGAGATCCTGGGCGGTCTCCTCGTCCGTCACGTCGCTGTGGCAGGCAGCCTTCTGGCCAGCTGCCGCGCCCATGACCTGCTGTGTCTTGCTTGCGAGTCGGTGGAGATCCACCGGCGACAGCACGCCGCGCTTCTCCAGGATCTCGCGCTGCTCGGGAGAGAGCGCGGACGTGATCCTGGGTTTCTCCCAGGCGTAGGCCTCGTCCTTCCCGGAGAGGAACTGCGTGATCTCCTTGCTGATTCGCACCGAGCACCAGTCGTGGCCGCACATGGCACAGAAGTCTGTGTCCACGTCGAGGTCTTCGTCGTGGTAGGCGCGCGCCGTGTCGGGATCGAAGGAGAGCTCGAAGTGCTTCTCCCAGTTGAGGGCGGCGCGTGCCTTGGTGAGCTCGTCGTCGCGGTCGCGCGTGCCGGGGATGCCGAGCGCCACGTCCGCGGCGTGGGCCGCGATCTTGTAGGCGATGCAGCCCTGTTTGACGTCGTCCTTCTTGGGAAGGCCGACGTGCTCCTTCGGCGTCACGTAGCAGAGCATGGCTGCTCCGTGGTAGGCCGCGGCCGTGGCGCCGATGCAGCTCGTGATGTGGTCGTAGCCGGGGAAGATGTCGGTGACCAGCGGGCCGAGCACGTAGAAGGGCGCGCCATGACATAGCCGGCGCTGCAGCTTCATGTTGTATTCGATCTGGTCGAAGGGCACGTGCCCCGGCCCTTCCACCATCACCTGCACGCCGTGGCGCCACGCGCGCTCCGTCAGCTCGCCGAGGGTCTCGAGCTCGCGGAGCTGCGCGACGTCGGAGGCGTCGGCGAGGCCACCCGGCCGGAGCCCGTCTCCGATCGAGAACGTGACGTCGTGCCGGCGCATCACCTGGCAGATTTCATCCCAGATCTCGTACATCAGGTTCTGGCGGCCGTGATGGAGCATCCACTTGGCGAGCAGCGAGCCACCGCGGCTCACGATGCCGATCAGTCGCTGCTGCACGTAGGGCAGATGCTCCCGCAGCACGCCGGCGTGGATCGTGAAGTAGTCGACGCCCTGCCTCGCCTGATGCTCGAGCGACTCGAGCACCATCCGCGCATCGAGATCCTCGATCCGACGGCCGATGATCATCGCGTAGATCGGCACGGTGCCGATCGGCAGCGTCGAGGCCTCGATGATGGCGGCACGGGTCTTGTCGAGGTCGCCGCCGGTCGAGAGGTCCATCACGGTGTCGGCGCCCCAGCGCTCGGCCCAGCGCAGCTTCTCCACCTCTTCGTCGGTGGAGCTCGAGATGGGCGAGGCGCCCATGTTGGCGTTCACCTTGGTTTGGCTGGCGCGACCGATGCACATCGGATCGAGGAGAAAGCCGAGATGGTTCCGGTTGGCGGGGATCACCATGCGGCCCGCCGCCACCTCGTCGCGCACTTGCTCGGGCTCGAGATGCTCTTCGCGCTCGGCCACACGCCGCATCTGCGGCGTCACGATCCCGAGACGCGCGTGCTCGAGCTGCGTTACGGGTGCAAAGCCGGCCGGCGCCGTCCAGCGTCCGCCGGCGAGCTTCCAGTCGGGCGGCATGAAATCCCAGGCCGTGTTCGCAGAGGGAGCGGGCATGCCCGGCGTGTCGGGCGAGCTGAAGGCGAGCGGACCGCCCACATTTTGGCGGTTGGCAAAGCTGCCGGGGTTCGTGCCCTGGGCCTGAGTAGAGGGATTGCCGCTCAGCGGCGGGAGCGGAAAACGAAGCGGGCCAGAAAACGGTCTGTCGGCGGACACGATCGCTCCTTCACGTCGAAGCGGAGCGGCTGGGTCCGGATGGCGCTGGACTCGTGCCGAAGAGCCTTCCCTACGCTCGTCACGACGAGTTCAGGTTCGAAGGGTCTGATCTCAGGCTCGGAGTTTCGCTCCGGCCACCCCCAGGCTCCGCAATCCAACGAATCTATCACGCGCAGCGGCGGGCAACAACGTCAGCGTGCGCGCATCCGAGCGTTGGCGTCGAGGACCTTCTTCGCGCCCGCCTTGCGATATCTCTCGAGAGCGCGGCCGAGCGTGGAGTCTCCGTGAGCGAGGATGCGTGCTGCAAACAGCGCAGCGTTGGCAGCACCCGCGCCGCCGATGCCGAAGGTGGCCGTCGGAACGCCCGCAGGCATCTGGACGATCGAGAGCAGGCTGTCGAGGCCTTCGAGTACGCGGCCCTCGACCGGGACGCCGAGGACGGGCAGCGGCGTCAACGCCGCGATCACCCCGGGCAGCGCCGCCGCTGCTCCCGCGCCCGCAATCAGCACGCGCAGGCCGCGCCCTGCGGCCTCGCGCGCGTAAGAGAACGTCTCGTCCGGCGTCCGATGTGCGCTTAGAACCGACGTCTCGAAGGGTATGCCGAGCTCGGCCAGGATCTGCTCCGCGCGCGCGAGCGTCTCGTGGTCGGACTCGCTCCCCATGACGATGCCGACCAGGGGCGAGGGTGCGCTTCGAGACCGGGCCGCCATGGGATCCTCCGAGCCAGGGTGGCGAGAGTTTCGCGCGGTCGGCTAGCGCCGCCAACTATTTTCCGGGGCCATGGCCGCGTGGCCTGCGCTACCGTCACGAGCGATGCAGGATTTTCGAGAGCACCTCGCCGCCGTACTGATCGCCACCGTCCTGATCGGTACCTTGGGCGCCCTTGGCGGCTGTGACCGCCAGGTTGGGCCCTTCGTGCCGGGCGAGCAGCCGTCGCAGCCCGATCTGCGGAAGATCTTCCCGCCTGGAGCGGAGCAGTCGGAGAAATCGGCCAAATCCATGGGGGAGGCCGAAGCGCCCGCTCGCGGGACGATGCCGCCCGCGCCCGGAGGGGCTGCTGCGGCAGGTGAGCCGGTACGGGGCCGCGTAAGCGTCGCGCCCGAGCTCGCGGCCCGCGCTCCCGCCAGCGCCATGCTCTTCATCGTTGTGCGCAGCGGCGCTTCGGGGCCACCGCTTGCCGCAAAGCGCGTCGAGTCGCCGAAGTTTCCGTTCGAGTTCGAGATCGGGCCGACTGACCGCGTGATGCAGACCATGCCCTTCGAAGGCCCGCTATTTCTCACGGCCCGTCTCGACGCCGATGGCAACGCCACGACGCACACCGCCGGCGATCTGCAGGGGGCCGCAAAGGCGCCGGTCGATCCCGGCGCGGAAGGCGTGGAGATCGTGCTCGGCGAGGTGCCTTGAGGCCGCGGCGCTGGGAGCGCCTTGCGCGCGAGAGGCTGCGCGATTGCCGTGTATTCCAGGTCGATCGCGTGATCGCGCGCTCGCCGAGCAGCGGCGAAGAGCACGACTTCTACTGCATCGAGTCAGCCGAGTGGGTCAACGTCGTGCCGGTTACGACCGATGGGCAGGTCGTGATGGTGCGCCAGTTCCGCCACGGCTCGCAGACGCTCACGCTCGAGATCCCGGGTGGCATGATCGACGCGGGCGAGACGCCGGCCGAGGCGGCGCTGCGCGAGCTGTTGGAGGAGACGGGCTACACGGCCGAGCGCGCGATCCCGGCAGGCGCCGTGAATCCAAACCCTGCGCTCTTCGGTAATCGCGTCCACACCTTCGTGGCGCCGGGCGTCGAGAAGGTGGCCGAGATCCGGAACGAAGGCGCTGAGGAGACGTGGGTGGAGCTCGTGCCTGTCTCCGAGATCCCGAGGCTCGTGCGCGCGGGTGAGATCGACCATGCGCTGGTGCTGGCCGGGCTCTACCAATGGGAGCTCCTGCGCCGGGCCGGAGAGGTCTAGTCGTGGCCAAGCAGAAGACAGCAAAGCGTCGTCCCGGAATGGCGCTGGCCATGCGTCCGCGCATGGCGCTCGGCGATTTCCTCGTGGCGTATCTCGAGCGCGCGGGCGTGACCCACATCTTCGGCCTGCCCGGCGATCTCGTGCTCGGCCTCTTTGACCGCTTCGGCCGCGACCGCGACCTCGAGATCGTGACTCTCTCCCACGAGCCTGGTGTCGGCTTTGCGGCCGACGGCTACGCGCGCAGCACGCGCAGGCTCGGTGTCGTCTGCGTCACCTATGGCGCCGGCGGGTTCAACTGCGTCAACCCGATCGCCGGCGCATACGCAGAGCAGGTGCCGCTGTTGGTGGTTTCGGGCGGCCCCGGTGAGGCCGAGCAGAAGCTCTCCGGCATCCACCACCAGGCGAAGGACATCGAGGGCCAGTGCCGCGTCTTCGCAGAGGTGACCTGCATCGCGCGCATTTTGCGTCATCCCGAGACGGCTGCCGGGGAGATCCACGAGATCGTACGCACGATCATGACGGAGCTCCGTCCGGGGTATCTCGAGATCCACCGCGACCTGGTGAACGTCGAGATCCCGGTGCCGCCCGAGATCGCAGCGTGGGAGGGGAGCTTCCCGCGGCCCCGTTCCGACCTGCGGAAGCTGGCCGAGGCGGTGGCGGAGACGGTGGCGCGCATCCGCCGTGCAAAGCGGCCCGTGCTGATGGCTGGTCTCGAGCTCTACCGCGAGCGCGCGGAGCTCGAGTTCCTTCGTCTGGCGGAGAAGCTTCGCGTGCCAGTCGTCACCACCGTCGACGCCAAGGGCGTCTTTCCGATGGACCATCCGCTGCACATGGGCATCTATCAAGGTCCCTTCAGCGTGCCCGCAATTGGCAAGCGCGTGCGCGAGGCCGATCTCGTGCTGACGCTCGGAACGGCGCTGACCGACATGAACCTGGGCGCGGCGAAGCCAGAGGTTCGCCGCGAGCGCTCGATCTGGGCGCTGGCCGACCGTGTGAACGTATCCTTTCACCAATACACCGAGGTGACGCTGCGCGATTTCGTGGCCGGCGTCGTTTCGCAGAAGCTGCCCTGTTTCCGGGAAGAGGTCACGTATCACGACAACCTGGAGCGCCGGCCCTCGCGCCGCGGGCGGAAGAAGGGCGAGACGTCGCTCTGTGTGAACGATCTCCTGCTCGAAGTGAACGACTTTCTTTGGGCGCATCCGCGCTACCACGTCTTTGCTGAATCGGGGGACATGCTCTTCGGTGGCCTCGAGCTGCGCCTGCGCGAGGGAGGGCTCTACTTCTCGCAGGGCTACTACGCCTCCATGGGCTTCGGCGTACCGGCTGCGCTCGGAGCACAGATCGGAACGGGCGTACGACCGCTGGTGCTCTGCGGCGACGGAGCCTTCCAGATGACGGGATCCGAGATCGCGCAGGCCCCGGCACGCGGCCTCTCGCCCATCGTCGTGCTCGTCAACAATGGCGGCTGGGGCATCTTCCGGCCGGTGTCTCCACGCGAGGATCTGCTGCGCATCCCTCCCTGGCCCTATGCCGAGCTGGCGCAGGCCTGGGGTGGTGTGGGTTTCCAGGCGCACACACGAGAAGAGCTGCGCGAGGCGCTGCGTGCGGCGCACGAGGTGAACGGATTCGTGCTGATCGAATCCCATGTGCCGCCGGGCGATCTCTCGCCCATCAGCCAGCGCTACATCCGTGCCAGCGCGAAGAAAGCGCAGACCGGCGCCCGCCGCTGATGTTCGAGCCGCCGGGCCAGCTCCTCTTCCTCGGCTTCCACGGCACGCGCGTGCCCGACGATCTCGGTGCGCTGATCGCGGCTGGCCGCGTCGGCGGCGTCGTGCTCTTCGCGCGCAACATCGAGGGCCCCGAAGCGCTGCGCGCGCTGGTGCGGGAGCTCCACGCACCGGCACCCGAAGCATCCCCGCTGCTGGTGGCCATCGACCAGGAGGGCGGCCGCGTGCAGCGGCTGCGAGCGCCGTGGACTCTCTGGCCGCCGATGCGGGCGGTGGGAGATCTCGACGATCCCGAGGCCACGCGCACACTGGCCGCCGCTCTGGCGCGCGAGCTTCTCGACCTCGGCATCGGCCTCGATTTTGCGCCCGTGGTGGATGTGGCGACGGAGCCTTCCAACCCGGTGATCGGTGACCGCAGCTTCGGCGAGACGAGTGAGCGCGTGGCGCGGCATGCGCGCCGCTTCGTCGAGGGGCTGCAGGCTGCCGGCGTAGCAGCCTGCGCCAAGCACTTCCCGGGCCACGGCGACACCACGGGAGACAGCCACCAGGAGCTGCCGCGGCTGGCACACGATCTCGAGCGGCTCCGGCGCGTAGAGCTCCCGCCCTTTCGCGCGGCGATCGAGGCGGGTGTTGCCAGCGTGATGACTGCGCACATCCTGTTTCCGGCTCTCGACCCCGCCCGCCCGGCGACACTCTCGCCGCAGGTGCTGCGCATCCTTCGCAAAGAGCTCGGCTTCGATGGCGTGATCTTCAGCGATGATCTCGAGATGCGTGCGGTGGCGGAGACGATCCCGATGCGCCAGCGCGTGCTCGGCGCGCTCGAGGCCGGTGTCGATGCGCTCCTCGTCTGCAGCGAGCACGCGCTCTGGCAGCAGGCCCTCGAGACGCTCGAAGCCGCGCGGCCGACATTGCTCGAGGCAAAGCTCCGGCGCATGCGCGCGCTCAAGGAGCGCTTTGCATTCCGCGCGCGCTCTGCCGCCTTCGCGGACGCCCCGCCCACCCCGCCCTACACGGCGCACCAGCAGCTCGCCGCGCGGTTCGCGTAACGGCGGCTCCGCCGCGTGGGCGGGAGCGCCGCCATTGGGGGGCGGCTCTCCCCAGGGATGCCAAACCAACTTAGAAATGTCGGGTCGGAGGGGCCTCGCCCGCTTGTTCTTCCTACGACTTGCGCATTCTGGGTGTATATCTACGAGCACATTGCCGGGCCTCGAGGGGGGGGCGGCGCCCGGACCTGCCCTGCAAGT
>CAYGXT010000029.1:0-14995 GCA_964353695.1 uncultured Myxococcaceae bacterium | reverse complement strand
CCGATCTCGAGTCGGTGCAGGATCTGAGGCAGGGCCTCGGGGGGCACCTCCACGCGCTCGGCGAGCTCGAGCAGCGTGGTGGTCGCGTCGAGCTCGAGGCTCGAGTCTGCGAGCTCGCGGCCGAGCTTCGCAGCGGCCGCCGAGAGGACCAAATCCGTGCTTTCCTCTGGCAACTCGAGAAGAGCCGCGAGCCCCTCCGTTGGCGTCTCCGCGTCGCGGAGCGTGTCGACATCGTCTGCTGCAAAGACCTGTCGCAGGCTGGCGAGCTGCTGTGGATTGATGCGCGGGGAGGCAGCGGCGGGGGCGGCAGCATCGCCCTGTTCGCGAGCGGCGGCCTTTCCAATTGCCTGGCGCAGCTCGGCCGCGGTCTGCGGAGAAAGAAGCGCGGAGAGCTGCGCGAGAGACTGCTTGGCCGACGCCTGGTGGGCCACGGCGGCGGCGAGCTCCTGCACCAGCCGGCCGCGATCCTCGCCGCGGAGGCGCGGGTGGAGCTCTGCGATCGCGGCGGCGCGCTCCGCATCCGGCGACTCGCAGAAGTCGTCGGCGGCGGCCTGCAGCGCGGCCGCAAAGGCAGCCCGTCCCCAATCGCCGGTTGCGCTGCCGGTACCCCCGCTCTCGAACAGGAACTGCAGCAGAGAGGCGGCGCTCTTGCCGGAGCTGATCCAACTCTCCAGGGGGTCCGCCGGTAGACCACCGTTGGCGAGAAGCCGGCGGACCACTCGGCTCGAGAACGCTCCCGCCTCCGGCGCCGAGATCTCCTCGTCCCCCTCGACGAGGGCCAGGGAAGAGAAATCGAGGTCGCTGACGCGCAGCCGGACGAGACCGGCGGCTTTCAGCTCGGCGGCAAGCGAGCCGGCCTCGCGGGCGCTTCGAGCATCGAGGGCCAGGGCACGCAGGAAAATCTCGAGCTCCTCCATGCTCACTTCCGGGTCGAAAAAGAGCTCGGTCGCCCGGCGTCGGCGCAGGAGCTTGGCGAGCTGCGCGGCGGTGGGGGAGGTGAACCGCCTGCCCATCCAGAGCAGAGCGTCCCGTGTCGCCGCGAGCTCGATCGGACCGGTCTCGGCGAGAAGAGACGAGAGCGCGGCGTAGGCCTTCGCAAGGCCGGCTACCGCTGCCGGGTGTTGATGCGGGTAGGAGGAGAGAGCCCGCCCGGCGATCGCCAGATCGCGAAAGAAGTCGCCGAACCATACTTCCGTCTGGTCCACAGCCATCTACTCTCAGTATACGTGCGCGCGGACAAGGGAGCGGCTGCGCGGTCGGTCGGGCGCGGCGCGAGCGCAAGGCCGGCGGCTCGCTGCCGCTCGCCAAATCGCTACGCTGCGCGCGGGTCCATTCCGCCACGCCACGCAGGTGCAACTGAAATTTCATGCACATCCCCGACGGATTCATTGATGCGAAGACCGCCGTGGCGGCCGCTTCACTATCGGTGGCGGGTGTGGGCCTCGCACTTCGCCAGGTCCGCAAGGAGCTGCCGCCGCGCCGGGCGCCCCTGCTGGGATTGAGCGCGGCCTTCTTGTTCGCGGCGCAGATGCTGAACTTTCCGGTCGCGGGCGGCACCTCGGGGCATTTGTTGGGCGGCGTGTTGGTGGCGGCTCTGCTCGGTCCCGCGGCGGCGGTTGTCGTGCTCACGACGGTGCTCATCGTGCAGTGCTTTCTCTTTGCGGACGGCGGCGTGTTGGCGCTCGGGGCGAACGTTTTCAACATGGCCCTGCTGGGCACGCTGGGGGGGTGGGCCATCTTTCGTGCGGTGAGCAGCTGCCTCCCCACGCTGCGCGGGCAAGTAACGGCGCTGGCGTTTGCGGGCTGGTGCTCGACGGTATTGGCGTCGCTGGCTTGCGCAGGCCAACTCGCGTGGTCAGGCACGGTCGCGTGGTCGGTCGCCTTCCCGGCAATGGCCGGCGTTCACATGCTCATCGGCGTGGGCGAAGGCGTGATCAGCGCGCTCGTCTTCCTCGCCATCGCGCGCACGCGACCGGACCTGGCATCCGGAGCCGGCCCAGACCTCGCCAGCTTGAGAACCCGCGGGTTCATCGGCTTCGGATTGATCGTGAGCCTCGGACTGGCGATATTCGTCGCGCCATTTGCCAGTCCCTGGCCCGACGGGCTGGAGGCCGTTGCTGCGAAACTCGATTTTGAACACAAGGCTGGCGATCCTTTTCTTCCCGCGCCGGCGTCGGGCTATTCCATGCCCGGTCTGAAATCGCCCGCTGTCGCCACGGCCGCTGCCGGCGCTGTGGGAGCGCTGGTCGTGTTTGGACTCGCGCTGCTCCTGGGCCGCGCGCTCGTGCCAGCGCCTGGTCCCAGCGGACGGGAGCCCGCTCCAACCAATGGGATCAACGCCAACTGATGCGGGCCGCTCCGGGATGAACCTGCTCGGCCAGCAACCCGCGCAGCGCCAGAGCCCGATTCACCGGCTGCCGGCCGGGCTGAAGCTGGGTGTGGCGCTCACGCTGATTCTGGGAACGGCCTTGATGCCCGCGGAGCGCCTCGCGTGGCTTGCTGGTGTCGCAGCGTTGCTCGTGATCGTGGCTCTGCTGAGCCGCATTTCGCCCTGGTTCCTGCTCCAGCGACTGCTGATGCTCTCGCCCTTCGTGGTCAGCGTGGCGCTGGCGAACACATTCCAACCCGCGGCCAGGGCGAGCTGGCGTGAAGTTGCCGTGCGCGGTGTGCTTTGCCTCGCGACCGTGATCCTCGTGTCCAACACCACGCCGTTCAGCGAGCTGCTGCGCGTGCTGCGCAAGATGCGCGTGCCGGCGCTGCTCATCACCACACTCGCGCTGATGCTCCGCTACCTGTTCGTGCTGGCCGACGAGACGCAGCGGATGCGCCGAGCGCGGGCCAGCCGCACGTTTGCGCGTGGACGCGGCGTTGCCTGGCGCACGCTGGCCACGGTCGCAGGCCAGCTGTTCATTCGCGCCTCGGAACGGGCAGAACGAATTTACGACGCCATGTGCGCGCGAGGCTGGAAATGAAGCACGCCATCGAGATCACGAATCTTCGCTACCGGTATGTCGATGGCACGCAGGCGCTGCGCGGCGTGAGCCTGCGCGTGGCGCCTGGCGAGTGCGTCGGCCTGCTGGGCCCGAACGGCTCGGGCAAGTCCACCTTGCTGCTGCATCTCAATGGCATCCTGCCGGAGAAACCAGTCGCAGACGGCACGCTGCGGATTCAAGGCGAAGCGATCCGGGCGGAGAACCTGGAGAACGTGCGACGGCAAGTGGGTGTGTTGTTTCAGGATCCCGACGATCAGCTGTTTTGCGCGACGGTGGCGGAGGACGTGGCATTCGGTCCGCAGCAGCTCGGCCTGAGCGACGTAGAAATCAAGACCCGTGTCGAGGCATGCCTGGCCCGCGTTGGATTGGAGCACCACGCCCAGCGCGCGACGCATCATCTCAGCCACGGAGAGAAACGCCGCGCCTGCCTGGCCGGCGTGCTCGCCTGCGAGCCCACGATTCTCGTGCTCGATGAACCGACCAGCGGCCTCGACCCGCGCGGGCGACGCGAGTTCAAGGCGTTGTTGCGTACGATCCCCGCGACGAAGCTCATCGCGACGCACGACCTCGAGCTGGTCGTCGAGCTTTGCCCCCGCGCGATCGTGCTCGATCAGGGCCTGATCGTCGCGGACGGCCCGACACTCGAGTTGCTCAGCAACGAGGAGCTCATGCTTGCCCACGGCCTTGAACGTCCCCACATGCTGGAACACGTTCACCCGCACGCGGGACGCGAGATGCAGCGCAGCTGGGATGCGTCAGGGCCCCCTGAGTAACGGGGGCTACAACAGGGACGAAGCGACCAGGAAGAGGCTGAGAAGGATCAGCAGGGCGACGCAGGTGATTCCCGCGACGTTGGCCCAGCGGCCGTTGGCGTACTCGCCCATCAACTCGCGATCGTTCACCAGCACCAGCATGAAGATCAGGATGAACGGGAGCACCAGGCCGTTGAGAACCTGCGAGAGGAACATGATCTTGATCAGCGGCATCCCCGGCAGCAGGATGGCGCCCGCCGCGAGCAGGATGATCAGCGAGTACAGACCGTAGAACCCGGGCGCCTCGGCGAACTTGCGGTCGACGCCGACTTCCCAGCCCATGCCCTCACATACGGTGTACGCCGTCGACAGCGGCAGGATGGAGGCCGCGAAGAGACTGGCGTTGAGCAGGCCGAAGGCGAAGAGGTAAGCGTTGTACTGGCCCGCGATCGGCACCAGGGCCAGGGCGGCGTCCTTGGCGTTCTCGATCCGGATGCCGCTGCGGAACAGGGTCTCGGCGCAGGTGACCATGATGAAAAAGGCCACGACCGTCACCATCATCGAGCCGAGGATCACGTCCCAGCGGGAGTAGCGGTACTCCTCGATCCGCACTCCCTTCTCGACGATCGATGCCTGCTGGTAGAACTGCATCCACGGCGCGATCGTCGTGCCGACCAGGGCGGTGAGCATCACGAGGTACTCTGTCGAGAACGTACCCTGCGGGCGCACCACTTCCCGAAGCAGGCTCGGCCAATGCGGCGCGACCTTCACCCCGGCCACGATGTAGGCAAGGTAGAAGACGCAGGCGCCCAGAAAGATCTTCTCGACCGTTCTGTAGCTGCCCTTGACGACGAGCCACCAGACGAAAAAGGCCGCGATGGGCACCGCCGCGTAGCGGCTGACGCTGAAGATCTCCATCGCCGAGGCGACCCCGGCGAAATTCGCCACCGCGTTGCCGAAGTTGGTCACGACAAGGCAGAGCATCAGGTAAAATGTCATCCGCACGCCGAAGCGCTCGCGGATCAGGTCGGCGAGGCCCTGGCCGGTCACCACGCCGAGGCGCGAGGTCATCTCCTGCACCAGCACGAGAGCGAAGGCGATCGGCACCAGGGACCAGAGCAGCGTCTGCCCGAAGTTCGCGCCGGCGAGCGAGTAGGTCGTGATGCCGCCGGCGTCGTTATCGACATTCGCGGTGATGATCCCCGGGCCGACGACCGAGAGGAAGATCAGCAGCCCCTTCCAGCGCGCCTGCAGCCAGGAGCGCGCGGCTCTCAGCGGCCGGGGCAAGGGGCGTGCAGCGGTCAACGGTTGAGCTCCGGAGCCACGTCCTCGAGGACGTCGTCGATGGTGATGATGCCCTTCATGACGCGGTCGTCGTCCACGACGGGGAGGGCGCGGAAGCGGTATTTTGCAAAGAGTTCTGCGGCGGCGCCCTTGTGCTCGCCGGTCGTCACGGAAATCACGCGGGTGCTCATCAGATCGGCGAGAAGGCACTCTGGGCTGGCCACGATCAGGCTGCGCAACGTGACGACGCCGACCAGGTGCTCGCGGTCGTCGAGCACGTAGAGGTAGTAGATGTTCTCGGCCTCGCGCGCCTCCTGCCTCAGCAGCGCGATGGTCTGGTCCACCGTGTAGCCGGTCTTGAGGGAGATGAAGTCGGTGGTCATGATGCCGCCCGCGGTATCCTCCTCGTGGGTCAGCAATTCGCGCACCTCTTTGGAGCGCTTGACCTTCATGCCGTCGAGGATGGTCTCGGCCTTCCCCTCCTCGAGCTCGCCCAGAAGATCGGCGGCATCGTCGGTGGCCATCTCCTCGACCACGCGCGTGGCGTGCTCCTCGCCCATGCCCTCGATGAGGTCGACCTGGCTCTCGGTGTCCATCTGCTCGAGCGCGTCGGCCGCGACCTCGTGCGTGAGCGAGCCGAAGAGCGCCTGGCGCTTGTGCATGTCGAGATCCGACAGAACCTCGGCCAGCTCCGCCGGATGAAGTAGAGCCAGGGGCTGGTGGCTGACGGAGAGGCGCAGGACCTGGCGCTGGCCCGCGCGGCCGAAATGCCCGAGAGGCTGAACGAATTTCCAGGCAATGAGATGGTCGCGCAGCTGATAGTCGAATAGACCGTGCGCCAGGGCGTTCACGGCGGGAAGCCAGCCGAGGCGGCGGAAGAGGCCGCTTGCCCCGATGTCGACATGGACCAGGCGCAGCCCGTCCTCTGTGCGCAGCAGGTGCAGGTCGTTGACCCGCACCACGCGGGCGCCGAACGTGTCGATGATCTGGCGGTCGAGGATGTGCCGGCGCGCATAAAGTGAGCCTTCTGGCGGATGCGCGGCCCCGGGCTCCTCCGGCGTCCCGCGCACCAGAATCTCGTCCTTCTCCACCGAGGTGATTTGCGACCAGGGCAGGTAGAACGCCGGCCGGCGACCGCGGCGGACCATGAAGCCGATGACGGCGGGATAGACTTCCTCGGCGTTGGCGATCAGGTCCACCGGGCGTCCGAGCAGGCGGTGGTCGTCGACACCCCGCACGCGCTTCTCGAACAGCTCGGTGAGAAAAAGGAACATCGCCGCCCCTCATCCCTCGAGCGGCTCGAGGCCGCTCACGCCTCCGAGCTTCGGGAGGGCGTCGTCGACGCGCACCCACGGCGCCCGGTCGTCGAAGAAGACGTGGAGCTGCGGCGGGCGGTCGATGGGGCCCTCCAGCAGGGCGAGCGGCACGTCCAGACGGCCCGGATGTCGCGAGGTCTCGAAGAGCAGGGCCGTGCCGCAGCGACCGCAGAAGCTCCGGCGGCCGTGCTCGGAGGAGGCATGCCATACGATGCACTCCTGCCCCTCACGGAGCCGGAAGCGCTCGGTTGCGACGCCCACCCAGGTGACGAAGGCGGCGCCGTGCTGGCGGCGACAGATCGTACAATGGCAGTGGGCGCAGAAGAGCGTCGGCAGCTCGATCTCGAGCCGTACTGCGCCGCATCGGCACGCACCCGCCACTGCCTGGCTGACCATGCGCGGCAGCGTACCGCTTCTCCGGGCCAGGCTCTCCCGGGCCCGCACCCGGGAGAGCCTCCGTGGCCGGAGTGCGTCGGCGCTGGCGCCCACCCGAGCCGCCTCGTAGGCTCCGCCAAATCCAGGGTATGCACACTCGAGACCGGCGTGGAGCCCCCTTCGCGGCCGGCGAAAAGGAGATTCGATGGGTCTGCTTGACGGGAAGGTGGTCATCGTGACGGGCGCGGGCGGCGGCATTGGGCGCGAGCATGCGCTCGCTCTCTCGGCCGAGGGAGCGGCGGTGGTGGTGAACGACCTCGGCGGAGCTCGGGATGGCGCGGGCGGAGGCGCTCACAACATGGCCGACAAGGTCGTGGACGAGATCAAGGCGCGCGGCGGCGAGGCCGTCGCGAACTATGCGAGCGTTGCCACGATCGAAGGTGGCCAGTCGGTCCTCGACACTGCGCTCAAGGCCTTCAGCCAGGTCGACGTGCTCGTCAACAACGCGGGCATCCTGAGGGACAAGACGCTCGCGAACATGGACGAGGCGATGTGGGACCTCGTGGTGCAGGTGCATTTGAAGGGCACGTTCTGTGTGACGCAGCCCGTCTTCCGGCACATGAAGGAGCGCGGACAGGGCGGCGTGATCATCAGCACGTCCTCCACGTCGGGCCTCAATGGCAACTTCGGGCAGTGCAACTACGGCGCCGCCAAAGCGGGCATCTGGGGCTTCATGCGCTGCCTGGCCCTCGAGGGCAAGAAGTTCAACATCCGCTGCTTCTCGCTGGCGCCCGTCGCGCTCACGCGCCTCACGGACGATCTGCCGATGTTCCAGACGGACGAGATGAAGGCGAGGATGGATCCCAAGCTGGTCTCGCCGCTCGTGGTCTACCTGGCGAGCGAGCAGGCGAAGCATCTCACGGACAAGACCTTCTTCGTCGGTGGCGGCACGATCGCGGAGATGCGCATGACGCGCAACGAAGGCGAGACGAAGCAGGAGAACGGCGGCCTCTGGACTCCGCAGGAGATCGCGGCGAAGATCGACAAGATCCTGATGCACTAGCCGTCCGAGCCGCCCGGTGGCCGCGTGGCCGCCGGGTGGTTGCTCTCCTCGTCCCCGCGGCGGTATCGTCGCGGACATGACGGAGCGAAGGATAGAGCCCCTCGCACCTCTGGCGCCCGCAGGCGCGGCTCGCGCAAGCGACCTCGATCGCCTCTCGGCGATGACGCCGCGCTTCAACCTCTTCTTCCGCTGGTTCGCCCGCCGGTTCTTCGGAGACTTCGATCTCGACGACAAGACGGTGATCTCGCTGCGCGAGCTCGAGCGCAAGGGCTCCGTCGTCTACGTGATGCGCTACGCGAGCCGGCTCGACTACTTCCTGTTCAACACGCTGTTCCTGCGCGAGGGCCTGCGGCTCTCCGACTGCGCCAACGGACTCCACTTCTACTACTACCGCCCGCTGTACGAAGGGCTCGCGATCTTGCGCCACCGGCTTACGGGGAGGCTGAGCTCCGATCATGCCGCCCAGCGCGGCCACGCCCGTGAGATCGCGCTCCGCGGCGGCTCGCAGTTCCTGTTCCTGCGGACGGCTCGGCTCGCGGGCTGGCTGCGCGGGCGCCGCGCCGCGATCGAGGCGGGAAGGCAGGAGCTCGACTGCCTCGACGAGGTGCTGCGCGCCGCGTGGAGCAGCGGGCGGCCGGTGCACCTGGTCCCGCTCGCTCTCTTCTGGCGCAAGGGGCCGCGGGCGGAGCGCCGCTTCCTGAACCTGGCTTATGGCGCGCAGACGCGGCCCTCGGACCTCGCCAAGGTCACGTCCTTCCTCACCACCTATCGGGGCCTGCACGTGAAGGTGGGCGAGCCCATCGATCTCACCCACTTCGTGGCCGAGCGTCGGCACGAGGGCGAGGAGGCGCTGGTCCGCAAGGTGCGCCGCTCACTCCTCGTCTTCTTCTACCGCGAGGAGAAGGCGGTCGAGGGGCCGACGCTCAAGCCCCGGCACAAGGTCCAGGAGGAGGTGCTGGCGGATGCGCGCGTGCAGAGCGCGATCGATGCCCACGCGCGGGCCCGCGGCCGGAGCCGAGACATCGGGCGTCTCGACGCGGAGAAGATGTTTCGTGAGATCGCGGCCAACATGAACTCGACCTTCCTGGCCGTGCTGAACGTGATCGTGTCGGGGATCTTCCGGCGGATGTTCGCCTCGATCGAGGTCTCGGGCCTTCAGAAGGTCGCGGACTACGCCAAGAAGCATCCGTTGGTGCTGGTGCCGAGCCACCGCTCCTATTTCGACTTCCTGATCCTGTCCGTGCTCTTCTACTCGAATCATCTCGTGCCCCCGCACATCGCGGCGCGTGAGAACATGGGTTTCGGGCCCTTTGGCTTCATCTTCCGTCGCGCCGGCGCCTTCTTCCTGCGCCGCTCGTTCTCGGATCCGCTCTACAAGGAGATCTTCCGCCGCTACGTGGGCTACCTGGTCAAGGAGGGCTTCACGCAGGAGTTCTTCATCGAGGGCGGCCGTTCGCGCACGGGCAAGACGCTGGTGCCGCGCCTCGGCATGCTGTCCTGGGACGTGGACGCCTTCCTCTCCTGCGCCCGGCGCGACCTCTTCTTCGTGCCGATCGCCATCACCTACGAGCGCCTCGTCGAGGAGGGCGCCATGTTGGAGGAGCTCGAGGGCGGCAAGAAGACCAAGGAGAGTACGCTCGGCCTGCTTCGGGCGCGGAAGTTCCTCCGGCGCCGCTTCGGAAGCGTCTTCGTCAACTTCGGCGAGCCGATCTCACTGGCCGAGGCACTCGGTGCGCGCCGCGCCCGGCTGGCCGCGGAGAGCTCCGAGGAGGTGGAGGAGGAGAAGCGGCGCTTCGTGGAGGAGCTCGCGCACCGGCTCGCTGAACGCATCAACTGGGCCACGGTCGTGAATGCCACCTCGGTGGCGGCCTGCGCCATCCTCGGCGGCGCTCCGCGCGGGCTGCTCCGCGACGAGCTGACGCGCCGCATGCAGCTCGTGGTGGACCTGCTGCGGCTTCAGGACGTGGGCCTCACGCCCGCGCTCGCGAAGGACGGTGGCGACTTCAAGGAGGCGATCGCCTTCCTGCTGCGCAGCGACCTGCTGCGCTCGGCACTCGACGCTCGCGGCGAGGTGCTTTACTTCGACGAGTCGCGCCGCCGGGCCCTCGACTTCTACCGCAACACGATCCTCCACTACCTCGCCGCACCGAGCTTTCTGGCGCGAGCGTGCATTCAGGGCGGAAGCCGCGCGAAGCTCGGCGAAGAGCTCGCCTTCTGGCTCGACCTCTTCTACCAGGAGTTCTTCGTACCGCGCGGCGAGGTCCTGGCCGCGCACCTCGACGGCTACCTCGACTACTTCGAGCGCTGCGGTCAGCTGGAGCGTACGGAGACCGGCCTGCGTGCCACCGAGAAGGGCGCTGCCTACTTTCGCTTCCTCGCGGCGCAGACGCAGAGCTTCCCGGAGGCCTACCTAGCAGCCTTCTCGGCCGTGCTGCGGGCCGAGCCCAGCATCGGTGGCCGTCGTCTCGAGCGTGAGGTGTTGGAGCAGTTCCAGCGCTCGCAGATCCTTGGGGAGGCCGAGCGCCCGGAGGCTGCAAACCCCATCACCTTCCAGAACGCCCTCGATCTGCTGGTGCGCCGCGGCATGCTGGAGCGCAGGCGGGGAGGGGAGGGCGCAGCCTCGTCGCGCGAAACGCTCTACGTGCGCGGCCCGGCGTTCGAAGACCTCCGCGCCTTGCGCGAGCGGCTGGCGGTGGCCCTCTCGCCCCTGTAGCCTCGCCGCCTCCATGGATCTGCTCGCAGCCGTCGATTTCAAGAAGGGCAACGGCCTCGTCGTGGCCATCGCGCAGGACGCCCTGACGGGCGAGATCCTGATGCTGGCGCACATGAACGAGGAGTCGCTGCGGCGTACGCTCGAGACGGGCGAGGCCGTCTACTGGAGCCGCTCACGCGGCCTCTGGCACAAGGGACAGGAGAGCGGGAACACTCAGCGAGTGACGGAGCTGCGCATCGACTGCGATGGCGACGCGGTGCTGCTCAAGGTCGAACAGCGCGGCGGCGCCGCCTGCCACACCGGAAAGCGTCATTGCTTCTTCCGCCGGCGCGACGGCGCGGACTGGATCGACGACGGCGTGCAGGTCTTCGATCCTGAGCAGGTCTACAAGCGATGACCACGAAGACACTGGCGCCCCACAGGCTTCGCATCGGGCTTCCGAAGGGGAGCTTGCAGGAGACGACCCTCCGTCTGTTCGGCCTGGCCGGCTGGAACGTGCGCGTACGCGAGCGCTCCTATTACCCGGAGATCGATGATCTCGAGATCGAGTGCATCCTGATCCGAGCCCAGGAGATGGCTCGCTACGTCGAGCACGGGGCCCTGGATTGCGGGATCACCGGCATCGACTGGGTGCTGGAGAGCAAGACGAAGGTCAAGGAGCTGGCCGATCTCACGGCCCCCTGGCCGAACTACCGCACCGTTCGCTGGCTGCTGGCCGTCAAAGAGGGCTCGCCCTTCAAAAGCGTGAAGGACCTTCAGGGCAAGCGGATTGCAACAGAGATCGTGAGCCTCACGGGCCGCTATCTCAAGCAGCATGGAGTCAAGGCCGACGTCGAGTTCTCCTACGGCGCCACCGAGGTGAAACCTCCGCTGCTCGCCGATGCCATCGTGGACGTGTCCGAGACGGGCTCGAGCATGCGCGCCAACAACCTGCGCGTGCTCGACGTCGTGCTCGAGAGTACGCCGCGCTTCATCGCCAACCGCGAGGCCTTCGCCGACCCGTGGAAGAGGCGAAAAATGGATCGGCTGGTGCTCCTGCTTCGCGCCGCCATTGCAGCCGCGAACCGAGTCGGTCTGATGCTGAACGTTCGTCGCGATCATCTGGAGCAGGTGCTGCAGATCCTGCCCGCGCTCGGGACGCCGACGATCTCCGCGCTGGCGGACGAACGCTGGGTCGCCGTCAATACCGTGATCGAGGAGCGCCAGGTGCGAGAGATGGTCCCGGCGCTGCGCGAAGCCGGAGCCAGAGGCATCGTGGAGTATCCCCTCAACAAGATCGTCGAGTAGGCCGGCCGTGAGCCCCGCAAGGGGTGTGCTTCGAGCCGTCCGCGTCTATGCAAAGCTCGCCTGGTGGGGGATCGCAGCGCCACGCCTTTCCGAGCGCGCGCCCCTCGAAATCGTGCAGGGCGTCGTGCGAGACGAGCGCGGGCGCGTGCTGCTCTCGGTGCGGAGCGACCTGCAGGGTTGGGAGCTGCCGGGCGGAACCCCGCACCCGGGCGAGGCTCTCGAGGACGCGCTGCGCCGTGAGCTGCGCGAGGAGACCGGCCTCGAGGTCGCGGTGGAGGAGCAGGTCGGCGCCTATGTGCGTACGGGCTTCCGGCCGCATACGGCCTTCGTCTACCGTTGCCGGCCGGCAGGCGGGACGCTGCGCCCGAGCCGCGAAACGCCGCGCCTCGGCTGGTTTGGGCCGTCCGAGCTGCCTGCAAGCCTCTTTCCCTGGTACCGAGCGCCGCTCGAGGATGCTCTCGCCGGGCGCATCGGTGTGCGCTGCGACGAGCATCACGGCCTCGGCGCCATCCTCGCGGGCCTGCGCATCGATCTGCGGATGCGCTGGCGCAGCTCCGATCCCGGCTGAGCCACTTCGCGGGCTGCGCGCTGGGCTGCGCGCTGCCCGGCCTTGCACCCCGGAAGCGTCCTGCGCATCCTCCGTTGACTCAAGCACGAGGGCAACCCCCATGATCAAGGGCTACGCGGGACGCATCCTCGAGGTGGACCTGCGTACGCAGCGCTTCGCCTTCGCCCCGCTCGACGAAGAGACGGCGCGCCTCTACATCGGAGGCAAGGGCTACGGGACTCGCCTGCTCTACGACCGCACCGGGCCCGGCATCGACCCTCTCGGGCCCGAGAACCCGCTGATCTTCGCGACCGGCCCGCTCAACGGCTCCGTCGCGCCGCAGTCGAACCGCTTCGTGGTCGTCTGCAAGAGCCCGCTCACCGGCGGCATTGGCAACGCGGCCTGCGGCGGATCCTTCGCCCTCGGCCTCAAGAAGGCGGGCATCGACGTCCTCATCGTCACCGATCGCGCGGAGCGCCCCGTGCGGCTCGAGATCGACGGCGATCGCGATCAGGTCGAGTTCCGGGATGCGAGCGATCTCTGGGGCAAGGGCACCTACGAGACGCAGCGTCTGCTTCCGAAACGGCACGAGCACGCCGTGATCGGCCCGGCGGGCGAGAATCTGGTGCTCTTCGCGGGCATCGTGAGCGATGAGCGCATCGCGGGGCGCACCGGAGTGGGCGCCGTGATGGGCTCGAAGCGACTCAAGGCCGTGTCGGTGCGTGGCTCGCGCAAGCTCGAGATGGACGATCCGGAGGCGTTCCGGAGCTACACGAAGTACGTGCGCCAGCTCTTCGAGGACCACCCCGTCCTCGGCGAATCGATGAAGCGCTTCGGCACGGGCGCCATCGTCAACACCACCAATGCCCGCAACATCCTGCCTACGCGGAACTTCCAGAAGGGCCACTTCGACCGGGCGATGGAGATCTCCGGCGAATACCTCGAGGACCACGGCCTCAAGGGCGTCAAGTCGAGCTGCATCCACTGCCCCGTCACCTGCGGCCGCGACGTGGAGCTCGAGGGCGTGGGTCGCGTGAAAGGCCCGGAGTACGAGACGCTGGCCCTGCTCGGCTCGAACCTCGAGATCGGTGATCTCAAGAAGGTATCCGAGTGGAACTACCACGCCGACGACCTCGGCATGGATACGATCAGCCTCGGTGCGACGCTCTCGTTCGCGATGGAGCTCGTCGAGCGCGGCATGCTCGACGCGAAGCTCCAGTTCGGTGACGCGGCGGGGGTGACCGAGCTGATCCAGGACATCGCCCACCGACGCGGCCTCGGTGCCGAGCTCGCCGATGGCACCAAGCGAATGGCGGCGCGCTACGGCGGGCACGAGTTCGCCATGCACGTGAAGGGGCTCGAGCTCTCCGCCTACGATCCGCGCGGCTCCTACGCCCAGGGCGTGGAGTACGCCACGACGAACCGCGGCGGCTGCCACGTGCAGGGCGCCAGCATGTATCTCGAATCCGTCGGCCCGCTCACCATCAACCCGCACAGCCTGCGGCTCAAGGCCGACATCCCGATCGTGCAGCAGAACCTCGCCTGCGCCATCAACTCGATGGTGCTCTGCATCTTCACCACCTACGGCATGATTCCGAAGCAGATCCACGCGCTCTCGCCGAGCTCGTGGCAGCATCGGGCCCTCAGCTTCGCCCTCGAGCACACGCCGGGCGCGCTCTTGCGCGGGGCGATGGGCATCAAGGGCAAGCCCATGATGTGGTACGAGAAGTGGCTGACCTTCATCACCGGGACGACCTTCTCGTCCGGTCACCTGCAGGAGATCGGCGCGCGCATCTTCAACCTCGAGCGCATGTACAATCTGCGCGAGGGACTCTCGGCGAAGGACGATACGCTGCCGCCGCGCATGCTGAACGAGCCGACCTTCCCGGGCATGAGCTCGGGGCATCCGCTGCATCTGCTGCTGCCGAGCTACTACAAGAAGCGCGGCTGGAGCGCCGACGGCGTGCCGCTGCGCGCAACCCTCGAGCGTCTCCAGGTGCGAACCTAGGAGCCGCCATGCCCGTCACCGTCCAGCTCAGCTACGAGATGCGCAAGACGCTCGGCGTGTCGCGCGTCGAGGTCGAGGGCGCCCGCACCGTGGCGGACGTCGTCCGCATCACGCGCGGGCGCTTCGGCCCGGCGGGCGAGCGCTTCGACGAGCTAACGCGTCGCGCGGCCGTGGCCGTCAACGGCATCCTCGCGAGCTATCGCCGCGGCCTGAAGACGCCCGTGACCGACGGCGACGTCGTCGCCTTCGTCAAAGCCGCGGCGGGCGGCTGACGCTGCTCGGCCCCGCTCGAGAGGGGCCGACTAGCGCGCCGTCTCGCGCAGGCCGCTGGCCTCCCACTCCTTCGAGAGCTGCTGCAGCTTGCGTGTGAACTCGTCGAGCTCATCGTCGAAGGAGAGGATGATTTCGGTGGTGCGGGGGATGTCGTCGCCGGCCAGCAGTCCCCGGTAGCGGTTCAGGTTGGCCAGGATCGCCTCGGCCACCTTGAGCGCGCGCTTCTCCGTCTTGATCAGCGGCGACTGCAACGTGTAGACGTTGTTGCGGCCCCATAAGCTCTCGTCGCGCACGATGGCGATCTCGCGGTAGAGGCCGTTCACGGGATCGAAGTTGTACTCGACCCGGACCTCCTTGAAGATGTCCGAGTTGCCCGTGTAGAAA
>CAYGXT010000028.1:0-15573 GCA_964353695.1 uncultured Myxococcaceae bacterium | reverse complement strand
ACCCACCAACTTCAGCACGGTCGGCTGCAAGCCGGCATTGCTGACGACGATCGGTGCGCGGAATGTCCCCTGGCTGGTGACCACGCCTTTGACCTTGCCATCCTCCACGAGGATCCGTTCCGTCTTGGTCTTCATGAGCACGGTACCGCCATTGCGTCGCACCGCCTCGCAGTAGGCCTCGGCAACGGAGCCGTAGCCGCCGCGGCAGAACATCCCGCCGTGGCGGAGAAACATGTCCTGCAAGCTTGCAATGGCCTCCGCGGCCTCCAGCTGATCGACCGGAACCATGAACATGCCGTCGCAGCAGTTGCTGATTAGGAAGGCGTACAGCGAGCGCGGGATGTTGTGCCGGCTGATCCACTCCTGGAAGCTGATGCCGTGGAACTTCTCGATTTCCACGCGCGGCATCAGCGTAAGCTGGGCGAAGAACATCAGCGCCGCCTGGCGGTCTTCCGGCTTGATCTCCAGCCAATCGAAGATGGCGTTCGGGTCGCTCTGCCCCACCGGCATGTCCGGCACGCGGTTATAGGCGCCTGAGGAGTTCCGGTAGAGACTGGCCGCCGAGCCGGGCGTGATCATGTGTACCAGGTCTTCCACACCGAGCTCTTTCGCCACGGCTTCATAGAGATTGCCGACCACGGGTGCGCCAATGACCACCCAGGCAGTGTAGGTGAAGCCGTTCTTGGACAGGCTCATCGCCTTGCCGCCGGCGCGCGCGTTCTTCTCGACGAGCAAGACCCTGAGCCCGCGCTTGGCCAGCAAGCCGGCGCAGGCGCTGCCACCGAAGCCCGCCCCAACCACGATTACGTCGTACGCTGCATCCGCCATGTCACAGTTTCCTCATTCGGTTACCGACTACTGCGTCTTGTAGCGCTTGTTCAGATGGTGTCCGACCAGCCGCGCGACCTCCATGCCGGAGCACGCCGATTGGTGTGTCCCCATGCCGGCGCCTCCGGCGTCGGCGCCCGCGTAGTAGAGGCCCCGAATCGGCGCGGTCGAATTGGGCTTCATCTTTCCGCATTGGCCAACGATCTGGCCCAGGCCCACGCATTCACCGCCTTGGCCGGGGAGCACACTGTCGCGCGTCATGTTGCTGATGTCGCGCGGTCCGGCGCACTCCTTGCGCTCGATGGCGTCCCAGATCTCCGGAAAGAACTTGACCATCTGCTCGTCCATCCGCTTCCACAGTCCGGCGATCTCTTCGGATTCGGGATTCGGGGAACAGATCGTTCCGGAGACCAGGACCTGCTTGCCCGGCGGCGCCGCCTCCGCGTCGTAGAAGGCATGGTTGACCATGAAGAGGATGACCTCGTCGGGAATGCGGCCTTCCTTCACGCGCCGGAAGCGCTCGACATTCCACCAACTATCGTCCGAGTAGGCCACGTACATGGGCACGTCCATCACGGGTTTGTTGAGGAAGTAGCGGATGCTGGTGAATCCCCAGCCCGGCGCCAAACCCTTGATGTAGTTCAGGTAGCTGCGATCGAATTGTTGCGCGTCCACCAGTTTCAACACCGTCGGCTGGATGCCTGCGCTGCTCACCACCACCGGCGCCTTGAATGTTCCTTTCGCCGTCACCACGCCGGTGACCGCGCCGTCCTCGACGACGATCTTCTCGACCTTGTTGTTGCAGATCAGCGTGCCGCCGTTCTTCTGGAACTCGCGGGCCATGACATCGGCGAGCATCCCGAACCCACCTTTGTATTGACCGCCACCGCCCTGCAACATGATCTGCTTGAGAATGCGGATCTGCTCCGAGGCTGCCACCAGATCGATCGGCTCGGCCAATGAAGCGTTGGCGTGGAAGGCCATGTAGCTGTACAGCGCGTACGGCGTATCGCGCCGCGAGAGGTACTCGTGCATGCTGACGTTGTCGAGGTCGTCGAGCTTCTCCTCCGGCATCAGCACGAACTCGGCCATGATCGCGACCGTCTTCTGCTGCTCTTCCGCGTTGAGGTCCCAGAGCCGGAAGAACGGACTGGCGTCGGCCATCGCCTGCGCCTGCGACACCAGCTTGTAGTCCTTCCAGTCTCTTCGGCGGTAGCAGATCTTGATCACGTCACGCTTGTCATCAGGCTGCAAAGCAGGCTGAAACTCGTCGCCGACGCCGAGCTCGTCGAAGATCGTTTCGAAGGCGGACTGGCGCATGGGCACCTGCCCGTGCGGGAAGAGATCGTACGCGTAGCCGTCCTTCTTGACGCTCACCATCTTGCCACCGAGGAAGCTGTTCTTCTCGACGAGCAAGGTGTTGATGCCGTGCTTCTGGAGCAAAGTGGCGCAGGACAGTCCGCCGGGGCCACTGCCGATCACGATGACGTCGTACTTCTCGTGTTCCATGAACGTACCTCCTCAAGCCTTCAGCAGCGTTTCCACGGCGCCGAGCAGCCGATGGTGCTTCTCGCTATCCAAGACCATCGCCTCCAGCAACGTGCCGAGGAGCTCTGCGGTGTCTCCGGACAGTTCGGACTTCACCGCGCGACAGTGATCGATCGTTTCGATCTCGTGTTTCTGGAGTATCCGGGTAAGGCGCAGCAGCTCTGCGCGATTGGCATCCGGCGGGATGGCGCGCGCCTGCTCCGGTTGAGGTTCTCGCATCCACTGCGCCAGCGTGCGCAAGAGCAGGTGGTGAAGCTCTTCCTCGGTCAAGATGTGGCTCACGAGGTTGCCGGCGGAGCTGTTCCCCAGCTTCTCCGAGAGGACGCGGTACTCCGTGAGGATCTTGCCCTCCTCATCGGCATGGCGCTCAAACTGCGTTGCGAGAGATTCCCGATCTGTCTGGCCGCTCACGGCTTCTCCTTGTACGGCAGCTCTTCATTCCAGGTACGTCGCGACGTACTTCTTCATCTCCGCTGTAGGCTTCCACCACTTCTTTACGCCCAGGTCCGCGACCACCTGGCTGGCGCCGAGATAGCCACCAGCACCCAGCACGCCGCCGCCGGGATAGTTCGATGCACCGGCGGTATACAGACCCGGGATGGGAGTCTTCGTGCTCGAACAGTCCTGGTTGGGACGGAAGCAGCCGAGCTGAGTGGGTACGTAGTCGCCGTGCTTGATCGAACCGCGGCGCATGTTGGGAAAACGGATTTCGATGTCGACGGGCGTTTCCTGCTGGGTCATGACGATGTTCGCTCGCTTCATGTTCGGCGCGTAATGCTCCCAGCGTTTCAGAACCGCTGCCTCGATTTCGTGGCCGCGCTTCTCCCACCCCCCCTCCAGGTCATAGGGAGCATGCATCTGGAAGAACGAGACCTGCCGGTGCTTGCGAGAGGGCGGCACGCGAACCAGATGGCTGTCCCACGTGCTCTCGCAGGTTGCATGGCCGCCGAGGCTCTTGGGGTCGATCTTTCCGGCGAGCACGTTGTCCCAGTGAGCGAGCAGTTGAGCGGTGCTTTCGAACCCGACGATCGTCATGAAGGCCTGGCTGGCCTGCGGGTCCTTGGGCAGATATCGCGGCGCCTCCTCCGAGACGACATGGACGGTATTGAAGCTCCACTTGTCAGACTTCCACCCTTCGACCGATTCCTTCAGCTCCGCAGGCAGATTCTCTGCACCGATGAAGTTCATGAAGGTGGTCTGCGGATCGAGGGTCGAGATGACTACGTCGCTGTACAGGGTTCGCCCCTCCCAGAGCTCGACGCCGGCAACCGCACCGTTCTTGAGCAGGATCTTGTTGACCTGGGAGGAGTCCAGGATGGTGCCACCTGCCCGGATGAACTCCCGAGCCAGCGAACCCGCAAGCTTGTGGGAGCCTCCCTGGCAGTAGCATTTGTTCATCAACCGATCGAGGTAGAGGGGCACGAACAGGCCGAGCCCGGTCTCGCGGGGATCCAGACCCCACATACACACGTGATACAGCAGGAAGGCCCGGATTCGATCGCTCTCGAAGAGATCGTTGATGATGTCGAGCGGCGTGCGGTCCACGAGCTCCAGCAGCTCCCTGCCCGCATCCGTCTTCCCGAGGGCCATGCTGATGTCGAGCGGCGCCATGGGTGGCAGATACGTCGACGGCGCGATGATGTTTCGGACGATCTTCCGCCAGCGGCCCATGGTGCGGCTGAAGGTGTCGGCGTCCTTGGTCGAGAACTTCATGAAGGAATCGGCGGTGTCCTCGATCATCCTCGTCAGCAGAAGCGAATCGCCGTTCTCGAACACCATCGAGCTCTGCAGGTTCGGCTTGATCCACACCAAACCGTGCTGCGCCAGGTTGAAGTCCTGGAGCGCGGGCATGTAGTCCACCATCATGTGGTAGATGGCGTGGATGTTGGAGTAATACCCCGGAAACAGGATCTCCTCGGTGGCCAGGCCTCCGCCGACCTCGTACCGGCGCTCCACGAGCGCCACTCGCAGGCCTGCTTTGGCCAGATAGGCCGCAGCGATCAGCCCGTTCGGACCCGCTCCGATCACCACCGCATCCCAGTGGCTTTCGGGGGGGAACTCCTGGAAGAAGCTCTGCGGGTGTTGGTGGCCTTTGAAGTCGTCCGCCGTCGTTCCCATCTTCGTTCCCTCCTGGCCTACACTTTTCCTTGGCGCGGCACGGCTGAGATCTTCCCTTTCTCGGGGATGTACCACGGCGACGCGTACCACCAGTCCCCGGGCTCGACGACGCCGTCCTCAATCAGGATGTGCATGAGGTTGTAGCCAATCGCCATCAGACAGAGCCCTCCCGGGTGTGCGGCGGATTGGTGCGCGAGATACAGGCCCTCGATGTCGGGCACGCGGTAGCGCGCCAGCTCGGGAAGCGGCCGCTCGTTCCACCACTCGTCGCGGTCGCACCGGGTTCCATACCAGGAACCGCCCAGCATGCCGGTGTTGCGGAACTCCTGCTCCCAGGGGCTGTCACTCCACATGCGTACCAGGTTGTCGTCGTCGATGTTCTCGACGACGCAGGAGAGAGTCTTGCGCATGTACTCATCCCACTTCTTCTTGTCCTCGGGGGTCTTGTCCATCGCCTCGAGGCCGTCGACGTTGTACTGCGGCGTCGGCACCATCATCCAGAGCGGGCCGTTGACGTAGTATCCCTCGCGGGTGCACTGCGGTTGCGTGGGGTCGTAGAGGTTGCCGGCAACCATGCCCCACATGGCCTCCTCCGGCGGGATGTCGAGATTCTCCTGTCGGCCGATCACACATTCGAGATTCTTGTAGTAGATCTCCTTCGACTCCATGCAGTAGAACCCGCCGGTGAAGGGATGGGGCTCCTCATTGAGCCACTTGAATTGCGGCCGGTAGCGCAGCTCCTCCCGGGTCAGGAAATGAGCCATGTACAGGCTGCCACCTTTGAGGCTCAGATCCTTGATTCTCTGCAACAAGCCTGAATCGAGGTGGCGCGGTCCGATCATCTTGAGAAAAGTCGGCTTGATGTGTGCGGCGCTGATCACCGCCTTGTCGGCCCAGATCGTCTTCGCACCCCACGTGGAGTCGTCGCGCAGCCGCACGCCAGCCGCTCGACCATTCTGGACGATGATCTCCTCCACCGGACAGCAGGTCCGGAAGATTGCGCCGTGAGCCACCGCACAGCGAAAGAGAGCGTGGTAGTACCCGTGCATGTTCCCGCGGGCCGCAACAGGTTTGGCGACCGCCGGCGGGAGCACCGTGGCGACGGACTCGAGCGCCGGGATCGCCATGCCCGGGAAGTGTCCGAAGGCGCCGGAGACGTTGGCGATGTACGCCTGGTGGATCTTGAACGGCTCGCTCTCGATGTACTGGTCCATCAGATCGAAGAAGGTCCATTCGAGCATCTCTTTGGTCCACAGCTCCGGGATGCGATCGCGGTAGACCTGCATGTAGGGGATCGTGTTCTCATCGAGCTCGATGTAGCTCGGATGTGGCGGGGTCCAGAATGTCGCGCGTAGCAGGTCCTTGAAACAGGGTGGATCGCTGAGCATGCCGGTGATCTTGGCCCACCCCATCTTGTCCTCGTTGGAGACCCGCACCAGGCCATGACGGGCCATCGGGCCTCTCTCGGTATCAAACGGAACGGGATATCGGGGGTCGTGATCCATCCGGAACCCGTAGCGCCAGAGCTCGAGCTGCTCCCACGCAGGCGCCGATCCTCCGTAGTTGCCGATGGCGTGCGGCTGAATGCGCACTCCGGCCATGGGCTCGACCGTCTCTTGTGCGCCGCCGCACTCCGGTCGTTCCTCCAACACGCAGACACTGAGTCCGCACTTCGCCAGGTACGCTGCAGTCGTGGTCCCGTTGTGCCCCGCACCGATGATCACCACGTCATACCGTTCTTCCTTGCCCATCGTTCACCTCGGTTCGGAAGTTCTCTATTCCAGGTACGTCTTGATGTAACGTTCCATCACCGGTGTCGGCTTCCACCATTTCTTGATGCCCAGATCCTCGGCCACCTTGTTTGCACCCAGATAGCCTGGTCCGCCGAGAACGAGCCCTCCCGGATACACGGACACCCCGCAGACATACAGCCCTTCAATGGGCGTCTTCGTACTGGAGCACTCCTGGTTCGGGCGATAGCAGCCCATCTGCAGCGGCCGATAGTCGCCGTGCTTGATCGAACCACGTCGCATGTTCGGGAAGCGGATCTCGATCTCCTCGGGATCTTCCATGGCGGTGCGGATGATCTTGCCCGCCAGATTCGGGGCGGCCTTTTGCCACTTGGCCAGCATCGCCGCCTTGATCTCGTCGCGCCGGCTCATCCAGCCGCCGGCGATCCCATAGGGTGCATGCATCTGGAACATCGAGACGTACTTGCCGGGGCGATCACTGAGAGTCGGATCGAACAGACTCTCGCAGGTCGAGTGACCGCCGAAGTTGTTCAGATCGATCTCTCCCCTGCTCACGTTGTCCCAATGCGCGAGCAGTTGATCGACGCCGTCGAAACCGATGACCGTGGCAAAGGCCTGGTTGATCCACGGGTCGTCCGTGGCGTACTGCGGGGCCTCATCGGCGGCGATGTGGAGCGTGTTGAAGCTCCACTTGTCCCAGACCCAACCCTTGACTGAATCCGTCAGCGACGCCGGCAGAGACGCCTCGCCGATCATGTCGAAAAACGTGCTGTGCGGGTCCAGGGTGGACATCACCGCCTTGGCGCGCAGCACGCGGTCCTCGTGCATGATGTGCACGCCCACCGCGCGCCCATTCTCCAGAATGATCTTGTCCACCGTGGAGGCTTCCAGGATCACGCCGCCGTTCTTCACCACCTGGCGGGCCAGGGCGCTGCCGAATTTATGCGACCCGCCGTAGCAATAACATTTGTTCATGGCCCGATCGAGCATGAGCGGGAGCATGAAGCCGAGCCCGGTCTCATGCGGATCCAGTCCCCACATGCAAGTGGCATACAGCATCAGCGCCCGCACCTTGTCGTGCTCGAAGGTCTCGGTGATCAGCTGGAGTGGGCTCAACTCTCCCATCTCCAGCATCTGCTGACCGACCTTGGTGCGCTGCATGGCCATGGTGATCTCGATCGGATCCATGGGCGGGATGTACGTCGCCGGCGCGATGATGTCGTCGACGATCTTGCGCCAGTCGCGAATCACCCTGCCGAAGGTCGCGGCATCCTTGAACGAATATTTGCTGATGGAATCCTTGGTGTCTTGCACCATGCGCGTGAGCAGCACCGACGAGCCGTCCTCGAACAGCATGCCGGTCTGGGCATTCGGTCGGATCCACGTCAGCGCCGGGGCGTCCAGCTCGAAATCGCGGATCGCCGGCATGTAGTCCACCATCATGTGGTAGAGCACGTGCGGATTGGAAGAGTAGCAAGGATAAAGATTCTCCTCGGTCGCCAGGCCGCCACCGCACTCGAAGCGACGTTCGCAGACGGCAACGCTCAGGCCGGCCTTGGCGAGATAGGCAGCGGCGATGAGCCCGTTGGGGCCGCCGCCGATGATCACGACGTCGAATTCGCTTTGCTTCGGAAACTCCTCCTGCATGTGTCCGAACATGTCAGCAGGGTCGTATTTGAACTCCGACTTGTACTTGAAGTCTGCCATCGTCCCTTCACTCCTGCATTTCAAGCGCGCTTCGCGGAGATCTTGCCCTGTTGGGGGATGTACCAAGGCGACGCGTACCACCAGTCCCCGGGCTCAGCGATGCCGTCCTCGATCAGGATGTGCATCAGGTTGTACGGGATCGCCATCAGGCACAGCCCGCCCGGATGTCCGGAGGTCTGATGCGCGTGGTAGAGGCCCTCGATCGGCGTCCGGTAGCGGGCCAGTTCCGGGATCGGACGGTTCGTCCAGAGCTGGTCTTCGTCGTGGCGGCTGCCACACCAGGTGCCACCGATGATCCCGGTGTTGCGCATTTCCATATCGCGACCGGTAGCGCTCCAATGGTGGATTACGTTGTCGTCCTCGAGGCCGTCGACCATCTGGCCGTAGGCCTTGCGCATATACGCGTCCGTTTCGGCCTTGTATTTGTCGGGAGCGCCTTCCCCTTCCTTGTGATAGTCGGGCGAAGTCACGGCCATCTCGTAGGCTTGTGAGATGTAGCCACGTTCCGACGGGTAATTCGCCTGGCAATCCGTTGGGTCGAAACTTTGGGGCGGCGCCTGGAACCACAACGCGCGCTCCGGGGGGACGGTCGGCTGCCCCTTGCGACCGTCCACATCCGCAACGTTCTCGTAGTAGATCTCCCGCGAGTCGCATGGATAGATGCCGAGAAACGGTTGCTTGTTTGGGCCCAACACGCGGTCGTCCGCGGCCCACTTCGGCTTTAGCGTCAGCTGCTTCTTGGTGTGGAAGACGGAGACGTACAAGGTCCCATTCTTCAGGCTGATGTCCTTGAGCTTCTGGATGAAGCCCGGATCCAGATGCCGGCCGCCGACCAGCTCGAGAAAGGCCTGATGCACATCGACTGCGGCGATGACCGCCTTGTTGGCCCAGATCGTCTTCCCACCCATGGCCGCGGTCTCCCGCAGCCGCACGCCGACTGCGCGCCCGTCTTCGATGAGGATCTCCTCCACCGGACAACAGGTGCGGACCACCGCTCCCTTGTGCACGGCGGCGCGATGAATGGCGTGAAAGTAACCATGCAGTCCACCGCGCGGGATGCTGTTCTGCCCGGTGTTCGGCAACGTGAGGAGCTGTACGCATAGGGTCGCCGGAATGGCCACGCCTTCCCAGTGTCCCGCGGCGCCAGAGGCCCAGGCCGCGAAAGCCATGGCGGCCTTGAAGTGCTCGGTCTCGCAGTGCTCGTCGAGAAGATCCAGCATCGTCATTTCACGCAGCTCATGCGTGTACATGTCAGGCTGGTGCTGCTTGTACACCTGCATGTACGGCACGTTGTCGTCCGTCACCTCGACTTCGGGCGGATGCGGGGGACACCAGAATGTGGCGCGCATCAGGTCCCTGGTGAACGGCGGCCCGCCGAGCAGCCCGCCCAGCTTGGCCCAGCCCAGCTTGTCCTGCATGGAGATGGGGCGCCAGCCGTCGGTGCAGGCGAGGGCGGCTGCACTCTCCAGCTTCCCGTAGTCGGGGTGCCAGGTCATGCGGAAGCCGTGCTTGTGCAGCTCCAACTGCTCGAATCCCGGCGCTGGCGATGCGTACATCAGCATGGCATGCGGATAGATGCGCACGCCGGGTATGGGCTCCTGCGTTTCGCAGGCGCCGCCACACTCGGTGCGCTCTTCCAGCACGCAAACGCTGAGACCGCACTTGGCCAGGTAGGCCGCGGTCGCCATCCCATTGGGGCCGGCACCGATGATGACGATGTCGAACCGTTCATCCTTAGCCATGGCTTCCTCTCCAGCCCTCTCCCGGCAGGAGAGAGCGACCTGCCTCGTTACACATATCCATTCAGCCGTGCAGCCGTGATGTACTCAGGCTCCTTCCACCACTTCTCGATCTCGAAGTCCTCAGCAACAGCGTTGGCGCAGTTGTAACCGGGGCCGAAGAGAACCATTCCTCCCGGTGCAACACTGGCGCCGCCGAGATACAGGTTCTTCACCGGCGTCCTGTACTGAGAGCAGTCTTGGTTCGGCCTCAGATAGCCCATCTGCAGCGGGTGATAGGCTCCCTGCTTGTAACTACCGTTCACCATGTTGGCGAACTTGTTCTGGATGTCTGCCGGCGTGGTCAGATAGGTCCACAGCACCTTGTCTCGGGTGATGTTGGGCGCGTAGCGCTGTAGCAGCGCAATCTGCCTCTCCGACGCCTCCTTCCGGTACTTACCGTTCAGCCAGCGGTTGGAACCGCCGTCTTTCAGGTCGAACGGCGCCATCTGCGAAAGCAGCCCGGAGGCCCTGCCCGGTGGCGCCTGGTAGGGGTCGTGAACGCTCGGGAAGCAGCAGTTGAATCCTGCGCTCGCCGGCATCTCGCCTTCACTCATCGCGTCCCAATGCGCCTTCAAATCGGCGAGGCTCTCGTAGCCGACGACATGGATCAACGCGGAATTGAGGTCCGGCTGCGAGTCAGCGGCCTTGAACCTCGGCGGTTCGCTCATCGCCAGATGCTGAACGCATAGGCTCCATTTCTCCCACTGCCAGAGCTTGATCATCTCGACGAATTCCTGCTCCAGCTGGTCTTCGCCGACGTACTTGAGAAACGTCTGATGCGTGTCGAGGGTGCTGACCACGGCCTTGCTCGCCAGGAAGCGGGTGCCGTCCTCGAGCTCCACGCCCTTGGCCGTGCCGTTCTCGACGATGATGCGTTTGATCTGTGCACTGGTCCTGATCTGTCCGCCCTGCTCGAAGGTCGACCTGAGCAACACGTTCGAAACCCGGTGTGAGCCCCCCGCCGTCAGACCATAGTTCGTCATCCGGTTGAGATAGATGGGCACCATGTAGCTGACGCCGGACTGCGCGTAATCCAGGCCCCAATGACAGGCCATGTACAGCATGAGGGTGCGAACATGTTCGTTCTCGAAGCGCTCGCAGACGATCTCTTCCGGCGACTTCTCGGTATATTCGGCCAAAGCGCGGCCCAGCTCGGTCATCTCGGCCTTGGCGGCCATCATCGGCGCGGCCTCCATGGGCACGTAGGTCTGCGGCGCGAGGATGTTCTTCATCAGGTCGTCGAAATGGCGCTGCATGTCGCGGTAGCTGTCCGCGTCCTTCTTCGAGAACCTGGCGATGGATGCGCACGTCCGCTCGACGTCGCGGTAGATGCTCAGCGCCTTGCCGTCGGCGAGCGGCATGGCCACCTGCAGCTCCGGGTAGATGTGCTTGACTCCGCGCTCCTCGAACCCGAAGTCTTTGTAGACCGGCGCGTAGTCGGTCATCATCATGTAGACGGCATGGGTGTTGTGGTAAAACTCGGGAATCGTCACTTGTTCGGTTGCAAGGCCGCCGCCGGCCTCGAAGCGCTTCTCCAGCAGCAAGACTCTCTGCCCGGCCTTGCTGAGGTAGGCGGCGACTGCCAGCCCATTCGGGCCGCTGCCAATGATGATCACATCGTAAGTTTGCGCCATGTCTGTGCCCTCGCAGTACGAGCGTGTCGGCTACGTCCGGTGGTCCTCAGCGTGCCGTGGCCTGGACCCGCTTCTTGACGATCTTGAGTTGCTCGACGAGCGAATCCGGCTCTTCTTTCCCGGGCTCCTCCCACGGCTTGGCGAGCCCCAGATCCTTGGCGATGATGCGGTAGCAGTTGTAGGCCTCCGTCGAGCCGGCGTTGGATCCGACGTGCCACGAGCCACCGGTGGCGTACAGGTTCTTGATCGGAGTGCGATGGTTGGCCAACTCGGGGGTCGGACGGTTCTCTTCGATCTGGAACGGGGATCGGTCGATGCCCGCCATGGTTCCGTTGATGCCGAGGTTGCGCATCCGGGTGTGATCGTAAGCGCAGTTCGTGTCGACGCCGATGATGTTGTCCCAG
This sequence comes from uncultured Myxococcaceae bacterium, assembly GCA_964353695.1. Lineage (GTDB taxonomy): Bacteria > Myxococcota_A > UBA9160 > UBA9160 > UBA9160 > MYXO. The sequence goes on along the minus strand of CAYGXT010000028.1, from coordinate 3,802 downwards.
CTCATGTTCGGCGCGTAGTCCTCCCAGATACCGACGAGCTCGTCGGCGTAGCGCTTCTTGATCTCCAGCCACTCCTTCTCGGTATGCGCGCTGGCCGGCGGGCCGAGCTGCTCGTTGTACACGACGTGCTTGCCGGGCGGAGCAAAGGCGGGATCGACCAGGCTATGGCAGCCGACGGTGGGGGCGTAGTCTTCCAGCGGTGGGAACTTCTGGAGCTTCTGATACAGGCATTCACGGGCGATATGCATCGGGTCGGGGTCCGGCTGCATCCCCAACCACTGACACTCGTGAATGTCGGGGTTGAACGCCTCGGCCTTGTACTTCGGCGCCTCGTGAACGGCGAAGCTGTACCACATCAGGCAACCGAACGTGTCGTCGAGCAGCTTCACGCGCTTCTTCAACACGTCGTTGCAGTGTTCCTCGCCGATCAGATCGAAGATGAGCTGCCGCGGCGACAGCGTGCTCACTACGAGCTTGCGCGCGGCGATCTCGCTGCCATCGGCCAGGCGGATCCCCGTCGCAACACCGTTTTCGATGACTGCGTTCTTGACTTCCACGTTGGTGAAGAACTGGCAGCCATTCTGGACGAGAATCTGATGGGCGGCGTGTGCGATCTGATGCGTGCCACCGCGGTTGAAGCCGAGCGTCGGCAGCGTAAGCGCCATGCCCATCGTGTACAGGCCGTAGCCGGGCTCGTTGATGTCGATCGCCGAAGAGACCGCGAAGCGCAGGATGCAGGACTGCATTTCCGGGCTGTCGAACGACTCCTGGGTCGCGCGCAGACCACTGGCCTTCATGGACAACGCACTGGGGACCAGGTCGGCCGCCAGCAGCCCGGGGAACATCATCATCTTGCGTTGCTCGACCGGCCCGGTGAGCCGATCCTCCGCCGGCAGGAACAGCGTATCCATCAGCACGCGCATGTACTCGTCGGATTCGGAGATCTTGTGGAGCTTGCGCCAGGTCTCGGCGTCTCGCTCCGAGAACCGCGCGATCTCCTGTGCCGTGCGCTCCCACGTCGGATCGTGCTTCTCGCTGTAGATCGCCAGGCAGTTCTCCTTGTCCTTGAACACGAATCCGTCGCTGCAGGTGTGCTGCTCCCACTGCGCGCCGTAGTCCCAGAACTCGGGGAAGTCGCGCCAGATGGGCGCGTAGTACCAGGGCAGGATGATGTTGGCGTGGGTGTTCCCGCGAAACCCCGGGGCCGAAAGCTCCTCGGTGGCCAGGCAGCCACCGATCTCGTGACGCCGCTCGAAGATGCCCACGCTCATGCCGCCGTATTTGATGAGATACAGCGCCAATAGGAGCGCTTTGTTCCCGCCGCCGACGATCACGGCGTCGAACGTCCTGTCAGCCATCATGAACTCCTTCGACGAGAGGCCGCCGCCGGAAGGCGAGGCACGCCCGTGCGGCCTAAAAGTCACCGGGATGCGTTGGTTCCCTGAACCAGGCGCGGAGGTTGAACAGGAACGAAAGCACCGAGAGCTTCATCATCGCCTTCAGGAGCATGCGTAAATCTTTGTGACTCAGCCCGCCACGGATCTTCCAGCGCACTGGCTTGGTGGTTTGCAGCTCCATGATCAGATAGTCGCCCTGGCGTTTCAGCCCGACGATCTCCGCAACGAGCTCGGCCTTTCCCAACCCGGTCGACCGCATCAGCATCGCGCCGCGAAGGGCTTGGGCATCGCCGGATGCGGCAGGCTCCTGCTTGGTCGAGGGTCGTTTGTCGCCTGCGACGAGGGGACGTTCTTCCATCTTCGCAACCGCTCCTGCCGTCTGGGTCATGCGACCTTCCCTTGGGGGCGAACGAACGTTTGTTTGTTTATACACCTTTTCCGCTCGGAAGGCACGCGCCCGAGGGCGGCAAGTGGCGCCGGCGCTCTCCGGGCCAGCGGCTCGAGGGCCTGCCGGAGGAGGCGCAGGCGGGAGCGTCCCATGAGGCAAATGGTCCATGACCGGCGTCATAGCCTGCACGAGCGCCGAAGAGCTAATTCGCCCCAGGAGGGAGGCGAAACATGCCCACCGACGCGGCGCGCCAGGCCGTCTCGATCCTGCGCGACGCCGGCCAGTTCCAGTGGCACGTGATCCCGCTCCTGCTGCTGGTGCTCTACGTCTACGCGAACGAGATCGAGCGCAGGAACTGGAACGTGGTCTTCGCCGGCCTGGCGCTCTTCGGTATGGACTGGTTCAACGAGATCCTGAACTCCCTGGTCTTCCACTTCACGCAGTACGCACCCCTCTGGAGCGCTCCTGCCCATACCGCCTTCCTGATCCTGATCGGCCTCAACATCGAAATCAGCTTCAATTTCGCCATCATGGGCATCGTCGTCGCCAAGACGCTGCCGGCGGATCCGGCGACCCGGATCCTCGGCCTACCGAATCGCTGGTTCCTGGCGCTCGCGGCGTCCGCCTTCTGCGTCGGGATCGAGCTCTTCCTCAACGCCGCGGGCGCGCTTACCTGGGACTACTGGTGGTGGAACGTGCGGATGCCGTGGCTGATCCTTCTTTTCGGCTATCTCACCTTCTTCGTGGTGGCGTTCTGGGTGCACGACATGCCGACGCTGCGCCAGAAGGTCCGCACGGTGGGCGCGATCTTCGCCTTCGACGCCGTCTGTCTGCTCGTCTTCGGAGCGTGGCTGCGCTGGATCTGAAGGCGGCGCGAAGAGGAAATCAGCATGGGATTTGTAAAGACCAAGGACGAGCTCGAGCGCTACTACGCGCTGAAGGTCCGTGACTTTCCCGACGCCAGGATGTTGGGAGTCATGTTCGCAGCGAGCGACGAAATGACGCGAGGGTTGCTCCCCGCGCCTCTCGAACAGGCCGACATGCCGGGCGGGCTCATCTTCATCGCCGAGTATGGCGCCACGAACCTCGGACCCGGATACCGCGAAGCGGCGCTCTTCTTGAGGTGCAAGTATCGCGGCCAGGCCGGGTCCTATTGTCTGTCGATGCCGATCGATAGCGAGCCGAACCGGCTCTACAACGGCCGCGACATCTACGGCTTTCCGAAGAAGGAGGCGAGGATTCAGCTCGAGACGGGCGAGAAGAGCGCCCATGGCTGGGTCGAGCGGCATGGAATCCGGTTCGTCGAGATCGAGATGGCCAAGACGGGAAGCATGCCCGAAATGCCGCCCACAGGGCCCACCTATCTGTTCAAGGCGTCGCCGCGCATCGACCTGGAGCCCGGCTTCGATGGCCCGGTCTACCTCGCCGAGCAGCGCACGGAGGTCCGCCCAAAGTCGATCTCGATCGGAACCGCCAACCTCGTCTTTCGGCCCTCCGACGCCGATCCCTGGTTCGAGTTTCAGGACGCCAGGGTTCTCATGGCCTTCTACATCGAAAGCCATAACCGCATGTTACCGGGCAAGATTCTCGCGGAGGTCGACCCCGCGTCCTTCTTGCCGCACTACTTCAAGATGACCGACTTCTACTGCGGGGACGTCGAGCAATGATTGATTTTTCCTTGACCGAGACGCAGCGAAGCATCGTGGATGCGGCCGGGGACTTTGGCCGCAACGTGCTGGAACCGGCGGAAATCGCCGTCGACCGCAAGCCGGCTGATCAGGCCTTCGAGAGCCAAGAATATCGGAGCGCCATGGCCTCGGCGTTCGAGCTCGGGTTCCACAAGATGACCCTTCCCGAAGCATGCGGTGGCCTCGGATTCGACCCCCAGACGACCGGGCTCGTCTGGGAGGAGCTCGCACGCTACGGAGTCGGCTTTGCTGCGGGGCTGATGGCGGGCTCGGTGGTGCCGGGGCTCATCTCCTTTCTCGCCCCCCAGAACAAGACCATGCTCGCGAAG
>CAYGXT010000027.1:9152-15794 GCA_964353695.1 uncultured Myxococcaceae bacterium | reverse complement strand
CTCGACGACCTCGGCTACATGGCGCGCGCGGCTTTCGTGATCGACCGCGTGATGGGACGCATCGGCCTCGAGGGACGCTGCTTCGTATCGCTCCTCTCCTCCTATGCCTGCGCCGTACCGGGGATCATGGCGACGCGCACGATTCCGTCGCCGCGAAACCGGCTCGCGACCATCCTGGTTGCGCCGCTCATGACCTGCTCGGCACGGCTTCCCGTCTACGCGCTGCTGATCGGCGCCTTCGTTCCCGATCGCAGCGTGCTTGGGCCCATCGGACTCCAAGGCCTCGTGCTGCTCGGGCTCTATTTCGTGGGTGGATTCTCTGCGCTCTGCGTGGCGGCGATCCTCAAGAAGACGATCCTCGCGGGAGAGGGCCTTCCGTTCTTCATGGAGCTTCCGCCCTACCGTTTGCCCACGCTGCGGCTCTGGCTCACCCAGGTCTGGGGCAGTGCCCGCGCCTTTCTGCGCCGCGCGGGAACGATCATCCTCAGCGTCTCCGTGCTGCTCTGGGTCTGCCTCAACTTCCCGCGCGCCGAAGCGCCGCCGCATCTCACACCCCAGGCGGCTGGTCGCTACCGGATCGAGCACAGCATCGCCGGCCGTGTCGGCCACGCCATCCAGCCGGCGATCGCACCGCTCGGCTTCGACTGGAAGATCGGCGTAGGCCTGGTAGCGAGCCTCGCCGCGCGCGAGGTGATCGTGTCGACGATGGCGCAGATCTATGCGGCCAGCGACGAATCGGACTCCCTTCGCGACGCAATCGTCTCCGATGTCGATCCCGCCACCGGTCAGCGCCTGTTCACGCCCGCCACCGTCGCATCGCTGCTGGTCTTCTTCGTCTTCGCCCTGCAATGCACCTCGACCCTCGCCGTCATGCGCCGCGAGACCAACTCCTGGCGCTGGCCGGCGTTCGCGTTCGGCTACCTTCTCGCGCTCGCCTATGGCGCAAGCTTCGCGACCCACAAGATCGTCACCGCACTGGGCGGCGGCTAGCTCCCGAAGCGCCAGCGGAGCACGATCACGCTTTGCGTGCGAGTACGTTGGCGCCTTGAACGCCGTACTTGCGCGCGGTCCGTTCTTTCGACGTCGCACGAAAGCAGTCGAAATGGGCGACCACACGAACCTCCGAAAAACCTGCACGCGAGAGAACTTCGACGAGCTCTGCCTCCGGCAGAGCACCGGCAATTCAACCGGTCCACAGGTCGATGTTGTTCCGGGTGTCCTCAGAGAGCTCGTTGGCGACGAGGATGTCGCCGAGTTGTAGCCGCCCGCCGGGTCTTAGGACCCGCCAAATCTCGGCATAGGCCTTGTCTTTGTCCGGCGTCAGGTTGATGACGCCGTTCGAGATCACCACGTCGATGCTCGCGTCTTCGACGGGAAGCTCCAGCGCATCCCCGAGACGCACTTCAACGTTGGCGAGGCCGGCCGAGAGCGCGGCTGCGCGCGCCTTGTCGACCATCGCGGGCGTCATGTCGACGCCGATGGCGCGACCCTTCGGGCCCGTCCGGCGCGCTGCGAGCAGGAGGTCCATACCGGCGCCACAGCCGATGTCGAGCACGGTTGCGCCCGGCTCTATGCGCGCGATCGCGTGCGGGTTGGCGACGCCGGCGAAGGACGTGGTGGATTCCGGCGGCAGCGCGGCGAGCTCCGCGGCGTCATAGCCTAGAAACTCTGCCGCGTACGCTGGGCCGCGGTGAAAGTGGAAATCGCCGTTCGGATCGGCGGCGACTCGCGCATAGATGAACTGGATTTCGTCGCGTAGCTTCTTGGTATCGAGCCCAACCGGACAACTGGTGGCCATGAGGTCTCCTTCCGAGCGGATGGTTGCTGCGGCGACCGCAGTCGCTTCGATCTGCTCTCCTATTGTTCTCGATTGCAGAAGTCCGCGACGATAGACCACGGCGTGCGCGTTCCCAAGCTTCCGGCCGCTTGAAGACATGTCATCGAGTGGCGCGCCGCGGGGTTGCCAGCTCAGGACAGGAAGGCATCATGATCTATTCCTGACCGCATTGGAGTGAGGACTCGAGGATGAACGTGAAAGTGCCCCTGCCGGCCGATGCCGATCTTCCCGCTGACGTGGTTGCCGTCTTGCGGGGTCTGCCGCCGCTGAACGTGTTTCGGATGATGGCGAATGCACCTGCGAGCTTTCACGGCTGGGCGGCCTTTGCGTTGTCGATTCTGCTGCAGTCCGAGTTCGATCCGCGCAAGCGCGAGATCGCGATCCTGCGCGTCGCGCACGTGACGCGCGCGCCGTACGAGTGGACGCAACATCTGCGGCTCGCCCGGAGCCTCGGCGTAAGCGAAGCGGAGATCCAGGCCATTGCCGTTGCCGGCGCGGTTACCGGCCTCGATCCGGAAGGCAACCTGCTCTGTCGAGTCGCCGACGAGATCAGCCGGGACGTGCGGCTCAGTGACGAGGCGCTCGCCGCCACTCTCGAGCGCTACGGCGTGCGCCAGGCGACCGAGCTGATTCTCTGCATCAGCTACTTCAACATGCTCAGCCGTTTCCTCGAGTCGACGCGCGTCGAGTTGGAGGCCGAGGATCTCATCCGGGGGCGGACACCCGCCGAGATGGCCGCCAACGCGCCGCGGAAGGACTGAGCGCGCCCGTCTGGGCCCGATTAGATCTGCGAGCGCATGTGGAGCAGCGCCGACCGATCCGTCCGGGTTGGAGGCGGCCTCGGCATGGAGCTTGCGGGGCCGACGGAAGAGGGTGTGCACTGATAGCCTCATAGTTGGGGGCCAAGAGCGACTGCTTCAATGTGCTTGTTTCGGACCATCGTGAACACCCGGATCGGGATCGTGAACACGACGATCGGCCATGGTGAACAGGGCCTCGGGCCGCGTACTGGATCGAGTGGCGCTTCGAGGGGGCGCTATTTCCAATCTCTCCCCGCGAAAGCTGGATCGAACATCCCTTCCCGGACGTAGAATGGCCGCCTGAACCGACTCTTCGCCTGCTTGCTGGCCGCCGAGAATTGTGATCAGGCCGAACAAAGGAGGACGAGGCCATGACGACGCGAGCCTCGATCGAGACGCACGACGCGGTTGGCGCCGTCGCTCGCGCCCTGACACTGGGCTATGGGGTCGGCACGTATCTCTTCTTCTTCGGCACGTTCCTCTATCTGATCGGGTTCGTCGGGGACTGGGTCGTCCCGAAGGGCATCGACGACGGCACGCCCGCCGCGTCTGCGAGCGCGGCGATCGCAATCAACGTCCTGCTCCTCGGGCTCTTCGCCCTGCAGCACACCATCATGGCGCGCCCTGCCTTCAAGAAGGTCTGGACGCGCTGGGTTCCGTGGCACGTCGAGCGCACGACCTTCGTCCTGCTCTCGACTGCGATTCTCGCACTCATGGCATGGCAGTGGCGCCCACTCCCCGTGCCGGTCTGGCGGATCGAGAACTCACTCGCGGCGGCGCTTCTCTCCGGCATCTCCCTTGCCGGATGGGGGATCGTGCTCGGCTCGACGTTTCTCATCGACCACTTCGAGCTCTTTGGTGCCAAGCAGTCCGTCTCGTACGCGCTCGGACGGCCGCTCGAGCACCCCACGTTCAAGGAACGCCTCTTCTACAAGTGGGTGCGGCACCCTCTGATGCTCGGCTTCTTGATCGCGTTCTGGGCGACACCGACCATGAGCCAGGGGCATCTTCTCTTCGCGATCGTGACGACCGCCTACGTTTTCGTCGGCCTCCAGATCGAGGAGCGCACGCTGGTGTACCTGCACGGCGAGCAGTACCGCGACTACCAGCGACGGGTGCCGATGCTGCTGCCGTTCGGGCCAAGACGGAAGGGGTAGCGCGTCCGCGCGCTGCTTCCGGCTCCGCTTGCAATCACGTCGCCGGCGGAGGCCCGGGCCGTGATGGCGTTGCTGGTCGCAACGGCCGCAGAGCTCTCGCAGTTCGAGTCGCGGTCGCCGCCGAGCGTCGCTGCCGCGGACAATATCTCTTGCACCCCAGCTACTGCCTCGCCTAGCCTGGAAGGCATGGCAGTGGAAGAAACACGCACCGTCGTCGTGACTGGCGCTTCTACCGGGATCGGTGCGGCCTGCGCACAGTACCTGGACGAGAAGGGCTTTCGCGTTTTCGCAACTGTTCGCAAGCAGTCGGACGCGGATGGAATCGCAGCGCTCGGCCGCTCCCGCCTCAAGCCGCTCTTTCTCGACGTGACCGACGCCGAGTCGATCGCAAAGGCCGCGCAGACCGTCGACGCGACGCTGGATGGTGCGGGGCTCGCCGGACTGGTAAACAACGCCGGGGTCTCTGTCGACATGCCACTCGAGTGCGTCGACATTGGCGTGTTACGCCATCAGCTCGAAGTGAACGCCATCGCGCCGGTGGTGGTGACCCAAGCGTTCCTGCCCTTCCTGAGACGGGCGCAGGGTCGCGTAGTGAATGTGAGTTCCATCAACGGCCGCGTCGCCTCACCGTTCTCGGGCCCCTATTGTATGTCGAAATTTGCCCTCGAGGCATTCACGGATTGTTTACGACAAGAGCTCGCTGACTGGGGAATGCACGTCGCCGCTGTCGAGCCGGGAGCGATCGAGACGGCGATCTGGGGCAAGGGGCGAGAGGACGACTGGAGTGCCGAGGCTTCGAAGCAGCACCTCGATCTCTACGGGGAGGCCTACCATGCGTTCCGCAAGTTCTCGGAGCGGACCGCAGCGGGTGCCGTCCCTTGCGACGCCGTAAGCCGGGCCATCTTCCACGCGCTCACTGCCAAGATGCCGCGCACGCGCTATCTGGTCGGCACGGATGCCCGCGTGTACGCGCGGCTCGCACAGATCTGCCCCGATCGCGTCATGGACTGGGTCGGGCGCAAGGTGATGGGTCTCGATAGCGTGCGCTCCTTGCGAAGTCGCGGTCGCAGTTAGACCTCGCTCCTGCGGCCTCTGGTGCACCGGCAAGCAGTCGAACGCGATCATCGCTGCCTCTCGTCTGGTCTCACCACTCTCCGCGATTCCTGGTCGATCTCAGGCCGAAACCCCAGCCGCTTGCTTCTTGGCACCAGCGATGATCGTCCTGACGAAGGTCGACTTGATCTGCTCAACCGCCATCAGCCGCTTGGTCAGCGGCAGGGCGAGCAAAGCCCCGAGCGCGCGGTTCATGCCGCGGCTGGTCACGCTATCTGGATCGTCGAACAACATGTGGTGAACCGTGCCCCGCTCGACCGCCGCCCTGATCAAACGCTCGATGTTGTCTTCGGGCGTGAACACTCGCTTGGGCCGGGATTTCATCAACATAGCGTCGTTCTTGCACGCAACGTTGCAGGCTCCGCAACCCAGGCACAGCTCCTCATCGACGCGTGCCGTAGCCACGCCGAACTTCAACGGCGTGATTTCGATGGCCATGACGGGGCACGCTTTGACACAACGCGCGCAGGCTTTGCATCTATTCTCATCGACGGCCGCCAGGTAGTTGCTGGTGTGTACAGCCGTGTGGATCCCATGCACGTTGATCGCCCTGAGCATGCCGCAGCAGCAGCCGCAGCAATGGCAGAGATAGCTTACGTTGTTCTTCACGTTGTCCGCGATATGGACCATGAAGTTGTCGCGCGTGTTGCCGGCGATCTCGATCGCCTCTTCCGCCGAGATCTCGCGGCCGTACCCACGGCGAATCACCCAGTCGGCCGACCCATTCAGCGTCGTGCAGGTCTCCATCGGTTTCTTGCACGGATTTCCATGGTGCATCGCCTTGTGGCGGCAGTAGCAGAGACCGACCGCACGCAGCTTGGCAGTCTTCAAGATCTCGGAGGCCTGCTCGTACGGCAGGATTTCAGACCGCAGGTCATCCGAGAGTGTCTCCTCGTGTGCGATTACCCTGCCGACCTGCGTTTCCTGTGCGAACGCGTTGTCAGCGAAGGTCCTGTTTTCGAACATGTATGCGGACAGAAGATCCGCAAGCTTCTTGTTGGGCAGGTCTTTGTGCAGGCGCATGAAGGTGAACTCGAAGAAACCGATCACGGTCGGCGCCAGCATGTAGAACGGCTTTCCGTTGGTCTGGAAGTCCAGCACCAGACCCTTCTCGGCCATCCGTTCGAGTGCGGCGCCGAGCCGCTCGGGGTCCTGGCCCAGCCGCCGGCTGAGCGCATCGAGCGGAGCCGGAGTCATCGGCATTCGTGCCCCGATCTGTGCTTCCTCCTCGGTGAAGCGCAGGCGCAAGATTTCGAAGAGCTCTTCGGCCGGCGGTGCTCCAATCGGGTTCTTGTGCAACCGCTGTTGAAGATCCAGATACGGCTTTTGCGTCGCCAGGTGTCCCATCGCTTGCTCTCCTCTATTCGAACATCTCCCGTGACTCGGCAGTTCTGCTTTGCATCCCATTGCGTGTCACGGTCTCGAGCAGGGCCACGCCTTCAGTGCCGGACACTTTGCCCCGTCAGCGCGCGGGGTCGGCGCAGCGCTCGTGGACCTAGTCGGAGCGATCTGGCGCCGATCGTAAGGCCCATCCTACGATACCTCCGCCCTTTCGTGGAAGGAATCACTCGGCGTGAGCTCCGGCGTCTCCTCGCCGCGGTCTCAGTCGGTGAGACCGCTCACCGCGTCCACGATGAGGAGGGTCCCCACGGCGAGCTTCACGACGTCCCCGTCGATTACGCCGTAGCGGTAGCCGCGGGGCGGGACGCCGATGCGCACGGAGAGATCGCCGGGC
>CAYGXT010000027.1:0-9052 GCA_964353695.1 uncultured Myxococcaceae bacterium | reverse complement strand
GCCGTAGCGGTAGCCGCGGGGCGGGACGCCGATGCGCACGGAGAGATCGCCGGGCAGATCGAGGATCTCCACGCCGGACGGGAGGGGCCTCCCGATGACGTAGCGCTTCTTCGCCTGGCCAGGCGGCAGGCAGCCGTTGTTCTTCTTTGCCAGGCCCGGGGGACAGTGTCCCCGCCCGTAGCGGTCGACCTGATAGCCGTGGATGACGCCGCGCTGCCCGGTCGAGAAGACGACGTCGAGACTGAACCCGCCCCCGTTGCCGTCGCCCTGATCGTGCTCCTTCGGGCCGTGCTTCTCCGCGTGATCGGGCTTCCCCGCCATCGCCGGCGGGGCGCCGGCGAGAAGGAGAACGAGCAAGACGAGTGCAAGACGCATCCTCCGAACCTCCGCTCCGGACATGCTAGGACTTCCGGCGCGACCGGGTAGTCGCGTCGGTCGCCAAGGCCGTCGTGCGAGCACGATCCGGTCCGCCGGCAGACGAGCAGGGCGTCTGCGGCCCTCGACGCCTACTGGTTCCGTTGGACCATCTTCGCGTCGTAATCGTTTATGAAGGGAGCGTCCAGAAAAGGATCCTTCGTCGCGATCATGTGCTGCCTCAGAAGAGCGCGCAGCCCTCGAAGCGGCTCCGCGTACCTCTCATCCTCTGCCAGATTGGTCTGCTCGTGTGGATCCGTTTCGAGGTCGTAGAGCTCCTCTTCCACCCGGGGACGCTTCCAAGGCTGATTCGGGAGCTCGCAGAGTCGGTGCGCCCAATCGTCGCTCTGGTTCTGGTCGAGGCCCACCGCGATGTCGGAGTAGTTCTTGATGTACTTCCAACTCCTTGTGCGCGCTGCCCGCGTGGGGAGGTACTGAGCGTGATAGGTCATCTCGCTGAACACCGCGTCGCGCGTCGCCGGGGAGTCGTCGCTCCGCAGCATGGCGAGAAAGGACCTCCCCTCGACGTCCTCCGGAATTGCGATTCCCAGGGCCTCGAGAATCGTGGGCAGGATGTCGATGCTGCTCACCAGGTGATCGACTACGCGACCCGATTCCAGCGTCCCCGGCCATCGCACCAGCAGCGGGGTACCCGTCCCGCGGTCGTATAGGGTCATCTTGTTGCCGGGATAGGGTGGACCGTTGTCACTCACGAAGATCACCATGGTGCCATCTGCGAGCTCCAGATCGTCCAGCGACTGCAATACCTCCCCCACCAGCGAGTCCATCTCCATGGTCTGGCTGTAGAACCTCGCAATGTCCTCCCGGATCTCCGCCGAATCGGGTAGCGCCCAGTATTCCGGCACGCCGATCTTGTCGGGGTCCACCGGGAAGCCGGAGGCGAAGTGCAACTCACCGTCGTCGTCGCGGTGGTTCTGCATGAAGTTCAGCTCCAGATAGAAGCGGTTACCTCGGTTCCTCCTGATGAAGTCCACCGCTTGCTTCGAGTCGCGTATCGGGAAGCTGCTCGGCAGGATGCCGCTCAGCCGTTCGTCGTAGCCGTACCAGGAGGTGGGCAAGTAGGGGGCAACATGCCACTTCCCCTGCAGGGCGGTGGTGTATCCCGATTCCCCGAGAAGGTCGGGCAGAGTCCGATGAAAGGGAGACAGCGATCGCAGCGGATGGCGATGAGTGAGCGCGGTGACACCGTTGGTGTGGGGATACTGGCCGGTGATCAGGCTCGCGCGGCTGGACGAGCAGCTGGAAGCGACCACGAAGGCGTTGGAGAAGCGGACCCCTTCGCGGGCGAGACGGTCGATGTTCGGCGTCGAGACATCCGGATTGCCGCAGCAGCCCAGGTCCTTCCATCCCAGATCGTCGGCCGTGATCAGGACGATGTTCGGCAGACTGCGGTCACTCGCGAACTCCCTGCCGTGCTTCGCCAGAAAGCGGAGCGCGGCGGCGACCGCCAGAACCGCCAGGAGAAGAACCATGAGCCTCGAGCGGTTGACTGTGCTCATCGATGCGCTCTGCGTAGCGAAGAAGACGGACCGGGTCGAGGAGTGTGGCCTCCGGGAACGGTCGAGAACGAGCGGCGATTACTTTAGGAAGCCCTCGAGGCGCGTGCGGATGATCGTCTCCGCCTCACGCATGATCCGGTCGATGAGCTCCTTGCAGCTTGGAATGTCATGGATGAGGCCGGCCACCATTCCGCAGCTCCAAGCGCCCGCATCCATCACCCCTTCCTGCAGCACACGGCGGTTTTTCGGCCCCGCCACAAAGTCACGAATATCCTCGATGCTGGTTGCGGCTCCCTTTTCGCGCTCGATCTCGAGGATCTTCTCGACCGCCGTATTGACGAGTACGCGCTCGGTGTTGCGCAAGGGACGCATGATGAGCCGGGTCTGCAGCTCAGTGGCTGCGACCAGAGCCTGCTTCACATTCTCGTGCACGGGCGCTTCCTTGGTGGCGATGAAACGGGTGCCCATGTTCATGCCCTCGGCACCGAGCGAAAGCGCCGCAACCAGGCTGCGCCCGTCCGCCATACCTCCCGAGGCCACGAACGGAATCTTGAGCTCCTCGGCCGCGCGCGGCAGAAGGATCATGTTGGGAATATCGTCCTCGCCCGGATGGCCGCCGCACTCAAAGCCGTCGACGCTGACCGCGTCGCACCCGATTTTCTCCGCCTTCAGCGAATGGCGTACCGACGTGCACTTATGGATGACCTTGATGTTCGCCGCCTTGAGCGCCGGCAGGTACTGCTCCGGGCTGCGGCCCGCCGTCTCCACGATCTTCACGCCGCCTTCGACGATGGCCTGAATATATTCCGGATAGGGCGGCGCAAAGAACGCCGGCAGAAACGTGAGGTTCACGCCGAACGGCTTGTCGGTCATCTCGTGACACTTCGCGATCTCCTTCGCCAGGTCTTGCGGCGTCGGCAGCGTCAAGCCCGTGATGATGCCGAGGCCGCCGGCGTTGGAGACAGCCGACGCCAGCTCCGCGTAGCCGACGTTGTGCATGCCGCCCTGGATGATCGGATGCTGGATCCCGAAAAGTTCAGTGATGCGTGTCCTCATCGTTCTCACACTCCCGTCGTTCAGTATCAGACGTTCCTCTTGACCGAAGACGCCACCCGTATTTCGGCGGCTCTAGCATAGACGATTACGTCCGAAGAAGACCCTTGTGGCAAGCTCCTTGCACGAGAGCCTGCCCCCTGCGCCGGCGAGGTCAAACGGGCACGCCGAATTTCTCTGCAATCCGCAGCGCTCGTTCCAGATTCTCGCGATTGGACCAGTGCGGCGCCAGGACAAATCCCTTGGCAGAGCCAAGTGATTCCACGAGCTTGTCAAATCCGTAGATATCCGAACCGATGAACTGCGCCTTCTTTCCGGCCTTCAGAATCTTTCCAAAGACCTCCGGCCACTCCTCGGTGTTCTTGCTGCCGGTGCCGGACACCCACTGCACGCCGGCGAGCTCGGGAATGCTGAGCAGGGAATCAAGGTGTGGAAGGTTGCCGATGCCATCGAGATGGTAGAACGCTCTGCCGCCCAGTCGTTGACAGGACCGGGATATTTCCGGTTTCACGAAACGATCGAACATGTCTGGCGAAATCATGTACGCGAAATCGCATTGCAGCATGTAGGTCGGTTGACTAGAAAAGATGCTCGCCCAGTTGCTGAAACCGGGATTGTGCGGCGTCAGCGATCGGAAATGGTCGAAAGCCTTCCACCAGGCCTCATGGGCCTGCCAGGTCAACCGTTCAACATTGCTGGGATCGTCGTAGAGATCAAACAGAAGCTCTTCACCGCTGCGGAAGCTGTAGAGAATATCAAGATTGCCACCAAGATCCGTCATGCCGACCTGGACCCGTCCCTGCCAGCGTAGATCGGCCAAGCGGTAGAGTTCTTCCAGGCGACGATACCAGGGATGCTGTTGGTTGAGGATAAAGTCAAGATCCTTGACCGGGCAGGTTTCCTCGGCGTGAAACCACACCGTTTGCGTCTTGGGATCGAAATCAGCCGCTGCGCCAAGAAAGGCGGCGACGACACCCGGGCCGTAGTTGAACCAGGTCATGGGGCAGGCATCGGCCAGAAATTCTTGCCGGGACAGAAATTGCTCTTCGGCCTCGAGGATTTCTTCTGTACTGACCGAAGGTGCGTGGGCCGGTTGCCAGTACTCAAAGCGTTGCCGCGCCGTCCAGGGCGCAGGATTTTCACTCGGCACAATGATGGGAATCAACGGACGATCGGTCTTCCCCTCCCACCAAAGATCGCTCTCGGTGATCGTGCGTGCCCAGCGTTTTGGCGTCCAGGAATCGAGGCTCATAATTGGTTCTCCATGACTGGTCACCGATCATATCGCAATGGGCAATCTGCCTTCCTTGGCCACTCTTTCGCCAATGCGTTGGAGACGCTCGAAACTGGCGTGAGGCGGTGTCGAGTCCGCGATGCCAATGATGACGCGCCGGCCGGGAGCGATGGACTTGAACAATTCGTCCATGAACGCCTCAAAATCGGCATCGCTGGTTTCATTGGCCAGGGTCACGCACTCCGGCACCAGCCCCATCAGGGTCATGTGCGGCGACCAATTTCGATAGTAGTCCTTTACGCTGACTTTGGTCATGGGATGAGGCGTTATAGACTCGGCTACATCCGCACCGCAGCGTGCGATGAGGCCCATGAGTCCCTGGTTCTCGCCGTCGGTGTGCGTGACCATGATCTTTTTCGCGGCATGCAGCCGCTCGGCCACCTTTTGTAGCCAAGGCAATATCTCCCTTTCAAAATAGGGAGGGTAAGTGAGCGTTTCGTCGTAGTTCGCTCCCCATAACACCACTTCGACCGGAGAGTCGACAATCACGTTCAGCACTTTGTCGAAGTAAACGCCGATGCTCTCGGATAGTTCGGCCAGCACGTTGGGCTCATCATTCTGCCAGAGGAAGAACTCTGTGGGGTCGATGAGCTCCTTCTGAATGTGGTGCATGGGAGACGCTGCCAGGCTTGCGCCGCCCGCGGCCACTACTCCGCCTTCTCCGATTTCGTTTTCGTATTCCCTGGCCCCGTCATAGTTTTGGAACACTTCAAGATTGGCAAAGATGTAACCCATGATCCTGGCGTCGGCGGGCGTTTTGACCGCATGCTCGCAAGTCCATCCAAGAGACGCGCCCTGCCGCTTCATCTGCTCCGTGTGTCCGCCCACCGTGCGAGCCGTGCCCAATGGAGTGTGGTACTGGATCGACTGGAGACCGTCGGCGGTGCTTTCGACCTCGATTGTCACGTCTGCGGGAAAGCGGACCGTGTAGACCGACTGCTTGAAGTTGTATAATCCGATGGCCCGATGGAGTATATCCGCCGGCGAACGCATCATGTTCGTAAAGTCCGGAATCATGTGATAGAGGGCCCAGCCCTCGGCCTTGGCGATATCGTCGGGCTTCATGTCCGCAAAGCGCTGCGGCAACGTTCCGTTCAGCTTATTGGCCAGCCACCAGAGATCCAAGCGGGGAGCATAAGGGATGACGTCCACCTCCTTGCCACGCATTACCGCAAGCATCGCATCTCTATGGGTCGTCATGTGATTGTCCTCCGATTCATTAGACCGGATAATTCACGAAGGTTGAAAGGACAAAGGCGCCAGATGCGCTAAAAACGCATGGTGACGGATCACGACGCAATCGCTGCGCTCATTTACACCTACGCGGAACGTCTCGACGCCGGCGATCTCGAGGGGGTTGCCAGCTTGTTTGCGCATGCGACCTTGCGCAACGATGGTTTTGACGCTGCATTCCGTGGCACCCAGGACATCCTGCGACTCTACCGCAACTCTGCCACGCTCTATGACGGCAAGCCGTGCACCAAACATGTCACCACCAACGTGATCATCGAGGTGGACGAGAGCGGCAAGACGGCGGCCGCCCGCTCATATTACACGGTGCTGCAGGCGCGTCCCGAATTGCCACTCCAGATCATCATCGCCGGGCCTCCTCCCGTCTCGGCCCGCGGATTCTGCCAGAATGGCGCGGCAATGCCCCCCGCGCCGGGTCGGAGGCGGCGGCACGGGCTATGCTTCCTACCCCATGAGCGAGCAAACCATTCTTACGCTGATCCGCCACGGCGAGACCTCGGCCAACCTCGACGGCGTCTGGCACGGCTCGACCGACACGGCGCTGACCGGACGCGGGCTGCAGCAGGCGCTGCGCGTGGCAAGACACGTGGCTGAGTGCCACGCCGATGCCGCGGCCCTGTACACGAGCGACTTGCAGCGGGCGAGAGAGACCGCTCGCGCCATCGGGCAGGCTCTCGCCCTACCGCTGGTCCTCGACGCGCGGCTCCGCGAGTACGACCTCGGTGCGTGGGAAGGCAAGACCTACCTCGAGCTGCACGAGGAGCACCGGCTCTGGCATCACATGAAGCGCGATCCGGACTTCGCGCCGCATGGCGGCGAGTCGCCCCGGCAGGTGACGGATCGCTTCACGCAGGCTCTGCGCCGAATCGCGGCTGCGCATCCCGGCGAGCGCGTACTCGTGGTGGCCCACGGCGGAGCGCTGGCCATGGCGCTCGGCGCGCTGCTCGACGGGGACGGCGGCCAGTGGCGGCGCGTGATGGACAACTGCGCCGTCAGCGAGCTCGTGATCGAGCCCAAGCCGGAGCTGCTCAGCTTCAATCACACGTCGCACCTCGCCGGGGTCTAGGAGCGCGGGACCCGCCCGCCTAGGGTGTGTCGTCCGGCGAGGTCGGCGCGACCGGGGAGTCGCCGGGCATGAAGGCGTCGGTCGGAGCCGGCTCCTCGGCGCCGGTATCCATGCCCAGGCTGCCGCCCGCGCCGCCGTCCGCTTCGGTGCAGGTCCGGCCCTGATCGACCCACTCGCCATTCAAGCACTGCACCTGCGCCCCCCGTTGGCAGGAAAGGGCCCCGTCCGAGTACTCCGAGCCCTGATACACACAGGCGTGTCCCTGCGCCTGGGCCGCGGCCGGTGCGAGAGCCAGCAGGATCCCCAGCGCGATGCTCCGCTTCATTCTTCCCCTCCCGTGGCGGTCCCGTCCGCCGGTATTTCCTCTTCATCGACAGACGCCAGCGCGGCCAGAAGGGCGGCGGCCTTGTCCATCGACTCCTGATGCTCGGCAGCCGGGTCCGAGTCGGCGACGATGCCGCCACCCACGTGCAGCTCGGCGCGGCCCTCGCGCAGCAGGAGGGTGCGGATCACGACGGAAAGCTCTGCGCCGCCGCGCAGGTCGAAGTATCCGAGAGCGCCCCCGTAGAAGCCGCGAGCGTCGGGCTCGAGGCGGTCGAGGATGCGCAGGGCGGCGAGCTTGGGGGCTCCCGTCATCGAGCCTGGCGGGAAGGCAGCGCGGACGAGATCGAGAGCATCCCGGCCCGGCGCGAGCCGGCCCGTGACGCTGGACACGAGCTGGAAGACGGTCGCGTACTCCTCGATCGCAAAGAGCTCCGTCACCTCGACGCTCCCCGTCTCGCAGACTCGCCCCAGGTCGTTGCGCGCGAGGTCCACGATCATGACATTCTCGGCCCTATCCTTGGCCGAAGCCGCCAGCTCCGCGCGCTGCTTCGCGTCGGCCGCGGGATCCTCGCCGCGGCGCCGGGTTCCCTTGATGGGCCGCGTCTCGACGCGCCCGGCGGCGTCGAGGCGTAGGAAGCGCTCGGGAGAGCTCGAAAGAAGCCGAGCCTCGTCGAGCTCGAGGTAGGCCGCGAAGGGCGCCGGCGAGAGGCGTCGCAGCGTCGTGTATAGATCGAAGGGATCGGCGTGGCACTCGGTCTCGAGGCGATGCGTCAGGCAGACCTGATAAACGTCGCCGGCCTCGATCCGGGCCTTCACCTCCCGAACACGCGCCGCATACTCGGCCGCGGATGCGCCACGCACGCGTGACGCTGCTGCACGTCCGCGTCCCTCGACCGTCTGCCGCGGCTGCGCCACGGGAGCATCGAGACGGGCCAGCAGCTCCTCCAGCGCTCGCTCTGCGCACGCCTGCGCCTCGGCGTCGCCGCCCCCAAACCCCACCCCGACCGCCAGCAGGCGAGAGCGCGCGTGGTCGAGAGCCAGCACGCGATCCACGAAGAGCAGCGCGAGGTCGGGAAGTGCGGCACCCGCGCGTGGCGCAAAACAGATCGGCTCGGTGACGGCGGCAAGAGCGTGACCGAGGCAGCCGACGGCGCCGCCGATGAATGGAAGCTGCGCGGCGTTCGGGTCGAGGATCGAAGGCGGGGGCGGAAGGCAGGCACGCAGGAGATCCAGCGGATCGCCGCAGACGTTTCGCAGCCCCTGCGGGAGATCCGGACGTACCGCCCGCCGTACGTCCAGCGAGACCTCGCCCCCCCGGGCCGTCATCACCAGATAGGGATCGGCACCCGCGAACGAGAAGCGGCCGAGCCGCGGCGACGGCAACGCACTGTCGAGCAGCCAGGCGTTGCGTCCCGTGCGGAGCGCCGGGACGAAGTCGAGGAGGTCACGTGCCCGCGCAACCTCGCGCACGGCGCAGGCCGTGCGGATCGGCTCGGTCATGGGCGGCCTCCGGCTGCGAGACTACCCACGGGCCTGCGACGTAGCCAGCCAAAGAAGACCACGATCGCAAGGCCGTGCGGCCTTGCCCGTGTATATTCCGGCCGCCTGCGCAGGGGCGCGGCGCGCGCGGAGGAGAGACTCGAGGGGGCTCTCGACCGTCCGCGGCCTTCCTGCGGGAGTTCCATGACCGAGACGGCTCTCCTGCGCTGGATCCTGCTCCTGCCCGCGGCCGGCGTCCTGATCTGTCTCTCGGCGACACTGGCCCGACGCCCGCGCATCGCGACGCTCGCGGGCCCGGGCGTGGTGCTGGGCGCCTTCGCTCTCTCCGTGCTCGCCTGCGTGAAGCTCTCGGCGCTTCCCGAAAGCGGCGTGCTCGTCGATCGCCTCTACACCTGGATCTCGGCCGCACCGCTGACGGTGGACGCCACGCTCCGCGTGGATCGCCTCACGAGCGTGATGCTCCTGATCATCACGGGCGTGGGCTCCCTGATCCACGTCTACTCCATCGGCTACATGCACGAGGACCCCGACGTCGGGCGCTTCTTCACGTACCTGAACCTCTTCGTCACGGCGATGCTCGTGCTGGTGCTCGGAGACTCGCTGCCCCTGCTCTTCATCGGCTGGGAGGGC
>CAYGXT010000026.1:0-16172 GCA_964353695.1 uncultured Myxococcaceae bacterium | reverse complement strand
GTTGGCGCTGTCCGGCTGTCCGCTCGGCTCCCCGATCTCCGTCGAGTGCCGCGCCAAGGATGGGAAGGTCGACCTCCTCTGGACGGCCATGGACGGTGCGGCCAGCTACCGGCTGCTGCGCGGAGTCGGTGGGGCGCAGCGCACGCCAATCGGGGATGCCACCGGGGTTGCCTTCGTCGATGAAAGCGTCACCAACGGCAACGACTACACGTACACCGTCGCCGCCCTCGATGCGGGCGGCCAGGAGCTTGCCAGCTCGGGCACGTGCTCCGCCACGCCGGCGGAGGGCGCCGGCCGCGACGTTCCGCCCGGGCCGGCGGCCGTAACGGGCGTTGCGTGTCGCGCAAAGGATGGGAAGGTCGATCTCAGCTGGAAGCCCGCGGCGGGCGCGATCTCGTACCGGGTCATGCGATCGAGCGGAGGCGCGGACGCTGTCACGACCGGCGAGACCGCCGCCGAAGCATTCGCCGACTTCCAGGCTCCCCTAGGAACAGCGCTGCAGTATCGGGTGATCCCCATCGGTATCGATGCCGAGGGGCCGCCGTCGGATCTGTGCAGCGTGGCAGCGAGCTCGGTGCAGGGTCCGCCAGCTCCGTCGGGCGTGGCATGTCGGGCGAAGGACGGGAAGGTCGATCTCACCTGGGACGCGGTCACGGGAGCGCAGAGCTATCGAGTCTTTCGGACCCAGTCGGGCCAGTCGCGCATCCAGATCGCCGAGACCGCCGGGAGGGTTCACGCCGACCTCGCCCTCGCCAACGGAACGACCTACGGATACGACGTCGTCACCCTCGACGCGCGTGGCCGCGCTTCCGAGGCGTCTGCCATCTGCGACGCCACGCCCGGGCCGCGCGTGGGCAGCGGCCCGCCGCCTGCGCCCGTCAGCGATCTCGCGTGCCGGGGCAAGAACGACAAGGCGGACCTGACGTGGACCGCCGTCCAGGGTGCATCGCTGTATCGCGTATTCCGCAGTGATGCCGGCGGCGCCGCCACCCTGGTCGGCGAGACCACGGGCGCCGTCTTCGCCGATTTCGGCCTGATCCTCGGCAAGAGCTACGCATGGTCGCTCGAGAGCGTCGGGCCGGGCGGAGCGGCCTCCGCGCGATCCACCGTGTGCAGCGTGACCGCGAGTGGCCGGATCAGCGGCGCTGCGAACCAGCCCCCGCGCTTCACGTCGCAACCGCTTACAGCCGCCCTCGAGCAGCACTTCTACTATTACGCGGCGGCCGCCACCGATCCGGAAGCCGATCGCATCACGTATTCCATCGACTCCGGTCCCGGCGGACTTGCCATCGACGGTTCCACGGGGCTCCTCTCGTGGACTCCGACGGCAAGCCAGATCGGTAGCCATCCTGTCCAGCTTCGTGCCACCGACTCGCGTGGAGCCGCGGGTACGCAGGCGTTCCTGATCGCAGTGGAGGACTACAACGAACCGCCCACGATCGTGTCCGTGCCGGGTCGCTACGCGCGTGCCGGGAACGTCTACGAGTACGACGTCGCTGCGTTCGATCCGGAAGGCGAGCCCTTGACTTTCGCGTTCGGGACGACCGTGCCGCAGGGCATGACCCTCGACCCGGCGACGGGCGTCCTCCGCTGGACGCCCGCCGTTGGTGACGCCGGCTCGCCGCGCATAGAAGTCCGCGCCAGCGACGCGAAGAACGCCTTTGCGACGCAGTTCTTCGACCTTACGGTGACCGCGGAGCCGCTCGATCTGCTGGAGCCGAGCGGTGACCGAGTGATCCATCCCGGCGAAGCGATTCAGCTCCACCTCGTCGCGAACTATCCGCGTGCTGGCTTCCGCGTCTCTCCGATGCCGGCGAACGTCACGCTCAAGAACGGCGTATTCGAGTTCAAGCCGACCCGGGACCAGGAAGGGGTGTTCGACTTCGGCTTCGAAGCCGTGCTCGGAGAGCAGCGAGACCTCAATCCCGTTCGCATCACCGTGCAGCGGACGAACGCACCACCCGTGCTCACGCCGCTGGGGGGCCAAACGCTGAAGGAAGGCGAGACGCTCCAGGTTCCCATCACGGCCACCGACGCCGACGGCGATGCGATCCGGTATTCGGCTCCTGCGTTCTCTCTCGCAAATGCATATTTCGACGAGATCACTCATTCGCTCACGTTCTCGCCCTCCTTCGATCAATCGGGCTCGTACGAGGTGACGGTCGCTGCGAGTGACGCCCGCGCGACCGTGACGACGTCCTTCGTAATCCAGGTCGAGGAATCCGCGCCGCCGGTCACGTCGCTCGATCTCGTGGTCGATTCGAACCAGAGCCCGACGCTGTCTTCGAGCGTTCGCATCAAGGGCAACGTCAACGGACAGCCAGGTTCACCGGAAGCGGCGAAGTTCTCGATCATCACCGGGGTCGTGCCCGTGAGCGTGAGGCAGGGCCGGCGCATGTCGGTGGATCTGACTGCGCGGGACGTCGCATTCACCGCCGGTGACGTCACGGCTGACTTCGGCGAAGGCATCACGGTCGAGAACGTGGAAGTCCTTTCCCCGACGAACCTTCGTGCCACCGTGGTCGCCGCTCCCGAAGCGGCACTTGGCGTACGCACGATCCGTGCGGTGGCCGCCGGTCAGGAGGTTGTTTCGGCCATCGCCTTCTCCGTGGAGCAGGGAGCGGCCGAGATCTCCGGCGTCCTCGTCAACAGCTTCAGCGGCGAGCCGCTCGCCAACGCGCGCGTTTCGATCCGTGGCACGTCGATCGTCGCGGTCTCCGACGCACAGGGTCGCTTCACCGTGAGCGGTGCACCGGGCGGTGACGTCGAGCTCGTCATCACGTCGGCGAACTACGAAGTCGCGACGCTCCCGTTCGCACTCCAGTCCAACCAGACGCTGAACCTCGACGACAAGGTTCCCTTGAACGCCCTGGCACGACCCTTCGTGGCGGGCGGATCGCTTCCGCGAAAGCCCACCGCTGCGAGCCTCCTCGACCGCGGTCTCGGCTCGAAGAACGCCGGCGGGCTCGATCTCGACAAGGCCCGCGCGATCGTCCAGGACACCATGCTCGCGCTTGGCGGTGACGACGTGGGCCTGATCGACGAGGCGGGAAATCAACTCAATCCGAACTTCCGGGGCGGAGGGTTCCTCAGCCTCACCCCCACCGGTGTCGACCGGCTCGCCACGCTGCTGCTCCGGGGCGAGATCTACAGCCTGGCAGAGCTGTCGGACCTCCTCGTTGGTAGCTTCGGCTGGCTCTTCGGCAGCGAGCTGAACCTCGAGCGGCTGCGCTTCGATCTTCAGGTGGCGGCGGATCGTGCCTGGGCCAACCCCAGAGATCCCGACAACAGGCTTCCGATCCTGCTGCTCAACGAAGGCACGACGCTCGACCCGAAGGTGCCGATCGTCACGGGGGAAACACGTTTCAACAACGTGCAGACCTTCCTCTATCTCGTGGCTTTCGTTCGGATGAACTTCCTGGCGCTCGATTCCGCCGTCGACAGCTTGCTGACGCAGCAAGGAATTGATCCGGCGGATGCGCTTCGGCAGTCGGGGCTCGACCCCGAGCTCGCCTGGAATGATCCCACGCCCGGCGATGCGGTCCGAAGTCTCGCGTCTGTCGGGAAGCTGGCGGTGGAGCGCACCCTCGAGCATTTCGTGCCCGCGGCCGCAAACGCGGCGTCGGGCTCGAAGCCGGCGCCGCCCAACACGGTAAAGGTGACCACCACGGGCGATCGCGCGTGGGCCGTTGCGGGTGCGCTTCCGTCGGCTCTCGGCAGCGCTCTCGTGGCCGGCATCGTCGCGGTCTTGTTCGCCGCGTTGGTTGTACTGCTCGCGATTGCCTTCGGGGCCGGCCTGGGGCTACTTGGAGTCGCGATCGCTGTCCCGACGAGCGTCGCGGTCGCGGGCATCTTCGGCGCCTCCTTCTTCAGCGCGTTTCTCGCCAAGCTCGTGATCGCGTTCTACGCGGACCCCAACGGCGCCGACCACCTCAAGCCCGCACCGAGCCATTTCATCCAGCACTCGGTGACACAGGAAACCGATGCGGTCACGGGCCAGAAGAAGGTGCGCGTCGCGTTCGTGCGATCGCCCACGGACGTCGACAACGAGAAGCTGGTCGGACAGCGCGGCGTCTACTGGCGCGACTACTACAATGATCTGATCGATCTCGGATCCGGGCGCATCGATCCGAAGTTCCTCGACTATCGCTACCACCTCTGGAAGTTCTCCGATCCTGCGAATGCGAAGTTCGGTCCGGGACAGGGCAAGCTGATCTCGACCCGGGTCCAGCCGGTGGCGCGACGTGCGTCGGATCCGAACAAGCCCATCAGCAAGAGCAATCCGGCACTCTTCGACAGCGAGAGCAAGAAGCTCTTCGAGTTCATCGTCGACGACAATCTCGACAACATCGGGCCCGGAAACAACTACTACCGCGTCGTCACGATCCAGTTCTACCGCAAGATGCATCTCTTCGATCCATCGTTCGACATCGATTTCGGCCGTCCCGGACGCAGCGCGCTGACGGACTCCGAGATCAACCGAGCCCAGCAGGTCGGCTACGCGACTCTGTTCGGTCCGAAGGATCCGATGGTGAAGGATCTGGCGAACAGTGCGGCCCAGAACGCGCGCACGGAGATGGTCGAGGAAGGCTTCGAGATCTTCGGACAATTCACGAATCAGTTCACCGTGGACGAGCTCGGAGCATTGATCGACGAAAAGCGGCGTCTCGTAAAGGCCCGCGCGGCGCGTAACCAAGAGATCCTGGTCAACACGCGGGCGCAGCAGATGCTGCGAGAGAAGACGTCCATCGGGGGGAGCTCGAGGGCGAAGCTCCTCGACGTCGAGCGGGAAACGCTCGAGAGCAGCATCAAGGAAGAGACGACGAAGCTGAAGCTTGCGAACAGGCAGGGGATCGTGTCGCATAACCGGGTTCTCGAGAACGTTCAGGATTACCTCTACAAGGACAACAACCTGATCAAGGCGCGGGAGCAGGTGATCGCCGAGTTGCTGGACGCCAACAGTCAGGTTGGGGGGAAGATTGCACCGGATCTCGCCGTTGGAGGCGCGCAAGGAAGGGCTGCCTTCGCAGAGGCGATCGGTCTGATTCACGATACGGAGGTCGCGCGCGAGATTCTCGCGCGGCAGCAGGACACGCTGGGCCGCGTGTCCGCGGCGAAGGCCGAGCTATATCTGGCGATCGGCGAGGCTGAACGCACCGGACAGCCGGTGGCGATCAGGCGCACGAGCGTTCAGCGTTTGGTCGGTACCGGGCCCGACATCGTGCGCCTCGATGCTCGCCTGCCGGAGCCGACCCAGCTTCCCGCGTCCGTGGGGCCCGGCGATCGGGTGCTCGTAGACAGCCTTCGCGCGGACCTCGAAGCCCAGCGTGCGGAGCTGTTCCAGGCCGCCAAGGCGAGCCGCGAGGCGCTACCCGCCCTGCGCACTGCCGAGTCTGCGGTCGTGACGCGGATGCGCATGGTGTTCATGCGCATGCTTCCCGTGGACGTGAAAGTCATTCGATCCAAGGTCTTCACGCTTCTTGGCGAGCATGCTCAAGTCGTCCGAGACAAGGCGCAGGTCCTCGGCCAGGAGGCGCGCATCAAGGAGCTGGAGGAGCTCACGGTGCAGGCAGAGAAGCGATCGCTCTCGAAGCCCACTGCCATACCACTCCTCAACAAGCAGGGCGAGGCCGTGAGCGGGTGGATTGCTTCGGAGCGATCCCTGGTTCATCCGCTTTCAGCGAAGTCGGTTCTCGGCGGTATCGTCGAACACGGGCTCGGTCCGGCGATCGACATTCTGAGCGAAGCGCAGCAGGCCCGCGATGGTCTGACGGTGCTGCGTTCCGATCCTTCCGATCCGATCACCATCACCCGCGACGCGAGCGGCAAGGTGCTGGCTCCGCCCACGATTCGCGCTGCGAGCCTTTCGAATGGCCGGGGAAAGGGAACGACTCTTTTCGCCACGCAGCCGCGGCTGCTCGGTCCGTCACGGCCGGACGGTCTCGACGACGAGCAGATCGCGGCAGCGCCGCCGCTGCCCGCCCCGCTCTTCGCAGGGCGCCCGCTCGGTCCGGCCGGAAGGCTGCCCATCTTCGACAGCGGAGAGCTGGTCCTCGAAGGGCCGCTGGCCCGCCTCCGCGCGGATCGTCGGCTCGCTCTCCTGAAGAAGCTCGGAAGTGGACTGCGAACCGTACAGTTCTCGGATTCGACCGGCTTCCCGCTGCCGTTCGAGATCGACCAGGATCCGGCGAACTATCTTGGGATCCTGAGGCCCAGCGAGCCGCAGGATCCGGCCGGAAAGGGGGGCTTTCTCGTCCGCGACTTCCCGTTCTCCGACATCGACGAAGAGCTCATCGACGCCGGCTTCCCCTCCGAGCTCATTGCGGTCGATTCGAACGGTCGCGTCTATCTCGAGAACATGAACTCCAATGAGCAGTACGGCGGACGGATCTTCCGCTACGCAGGCGATCCGGTCTCTCGTGAGCTCATGGGTGCCGTCACGTACTACAGCTTGAGCATCCAGTACTCGCGCCCGACCAAGCCGCGCGTGATGGAGATTGCGGAGGGCTTCACATCGACCTACGGCACCGTCGAAGATCTCTTCGTCGCGGAGCTCGATCCGGGCATCTATTTCGACCCGAGCATCAAGCCGACGAATCGCATTCTCCGCGTACCGATCCACCAGGCGGACCGGATCCCCTTCTACGCCAACGGACAGAACCGAAACCGCTTGGTGGGACAGCCCTACGCCGAGCATCCGGAATTCCAGATGACGGGACCCTCGGATCTCGAGCGCGACACGGTGCCGCGTTCACCCGACCCCGCCGTACCGAAGCCGCTCTACTTCTCGGATGAAGAGAACCTCTTCGTCATCCAGGAAAACAACAAGGATGGTCAGGGAGAGGTCTCCAAGATCGTCAGCCTGCCAGGGAGGCGCTTCTCCGGGATTGCGCTCGACTCCAACGGCCATCTCTACTTCGCGGACTTCCTTAGCGGCGAGATATTCCTGCTTCCGCGGAGCGAGCTGGATCTCATCCTGCTCCAGAATCGGCCCATCGAGACGGAGGAGGAGCTCAACACCCGCGCATTCCTGCTGAAGGAGGGTTTGCAGCAGCCCGGCGACATCGAGCTGGATACGTACGAACACCGCTACCTGGTTGCGACGCGCGACGGCATCGTGCCCTTCAACATCCCGATCGTCGGGCGACTCGACCCGGATACGCTGGAGGTCCACGTCGACATCATCGGGCGAGAAGTCGACGTCACGCGTCGTGTGGACCGCGGAAATATCTTCATCGCGAATACGGCCAGCGAGGGCGCATTCGGAAACGAAGCGCGCATCCGGGTTCGCAAGCGCGACCCGGCGACCGGGGACATCGACTGGGAGGCCAAGACCTTCGCTACGCGTGCCTTCGGCGCGTCGATTTTGCCGGATCCGTTGTAGGATGTCGAGCACGCGAAACACGATCGCTCGCTTCGCAAGCCGCCTGCGCGGCGCGGCGCTGCTTTCGCTGCTGTTCGTGCTGCCGCTCGCCGCGCTTCCGGCTGCCGCGGTGCCGAAGATCACCGTCTCGGGGCCGGCCGCCACGCAGGGCCCGATCCCGGTGGATCCTGACGGACGCTTCTCGATCACGAACGTTCCGCTGAAGAAGAACAGCGTCAACACATTCACGGTCACCGCCACGGACGACGGCGGCGCGAAGGTCTCGAAGGAGATCAAGATCACCCAGCTTTCCCTCGAGAGCGTCGTGGTCGCCAGGCTGAAGGCCGAGCCTCTTTCGCCCGAGCGCATCATCCAGCTGGTGAACGACCGTGTCATCGACATCAAGGATCCCGAGAACTTCAACGTCTCGGTCTTTCAGCTGGTGCTGACGATCGGGCAGCGAGAGGTTCCGATCAGTGTTCCCGTGAGTGTTTCGAAGATCGTCGAAGAGACGGGCTTCGAGAGCGTTTCGCTGCCGAAGGGCTCGGGCGGCGGCGGCGAGCCGAAGGTCGAGGACACGGAAATCATCGTATTCGACAAGCCAGTGCCATGCGATTCGTGCGGGGGGCCGATCAGCATCCCCGGTGTCATCGTGATCGAAGGCCGGATCAAGAGCCTCAAGGAGTTCTACTCGGTCCGGCTGCTTCTGATGAACGTTTCCGGGATCTTCACGCTCTCGGACGTCAAGGCGAACGTAGAGTTCCCGACCGGCGGCCTCAGCAGCACGCTGCCAAAGGACGGCACCGTTGCGTTCGACGACATCTTGCCCGGCGATGGCGACCAGCCGGGTCAGAAGGAGCGGGAGTTCATCATTCGCGGCGACGAGATCGGAACGCGACAGATCCGCGTGAACTTCGGCGGCTTCATCACCGGGCCAGGCATCGACGAAGGCGATCCGCTGCCGTTCAACGGCGCTGCGGATACCTCGGTGGAAGTGAGGGGGCCGCCGAATTTCTTGGTTCGCGTGTATCACCCGGATCACGCCGTAGAGAACAGGACCTACATCCTCGGCGTGGAGATCACGAACAACGGAGACGGTCCCGCGCTCTACGCCAGCCTCGATCTCGACGTCGGCGCGGGCGCCGAGTTCGTCGACTGCGGCGACGCCGCCATCGCAGGACTCGACGCCTCGCAGTGCAAGAAGCTGAAGGGGCCGCTGACCCGCAACCTGCGTCATCTCTTCCCGGGCGATCGCGTGCGGGAGGATTTCCTCATCAATCCGCTGGTGACCGGCGACGTCACCTCCTGCATCGGCCAGGCGGATCAGAACATCACCCTCCAGGTGCTGATCGGCAATCTCGGCTGCCTGGTTGGGAAGCGTCCGTCGACGCGGGGCGTGCCCACGGGTGTCCCGACCGTGAGCGTGCTGCCGTTCCCGAACGCGCTCGGTGTCGGCATCGATTCACCGATCACGGGATTCTTCAGTGAGCCGATGGAACAGGGCTCCATCGCGGCCGGCGGCAGCTTCAAGGTCTTCGGGCCGGACGGGAATCTCGCATCCGGAAGCATCCGCTTCGCCGAGCTCTTCGACAGCACGATCGCGATCTGGCAACCGGTCGGGCAGCTCCAGGGCAACGCGGAATACACGGTTCAGCTCACCCAGGACATCAGGGACAAGGACGGGAACGCGATCTTCAACGAATGGCTTTCGACGTTCCGCACCACGGATCCCAACGACGACACGACGCCTCCATCACTCGATCTCTCCATCGAGCCCGGGGTCGATCCTCTCGCCGTCATTCCTGGCCAGCTGGTGCGCGTGAACGCGTACGCGCAGGATCAGGGAACTCGCGTGGCGCGTGTCGAGCTGCGTATCCAGGACGCCGGCGTACAGGACGCCCCGGTCGAGTTCATCGATCAGAAGACCGTCTTCGGAGCCGCTAGCGGCCCGTGCATCTTCTCCGTCGACTCGTCGAAGCTCGCGCCGGGGCACACTTACCAGCTACGCGGCACGGCGTTCGACAAGGCGGGCAACGCGCAGGACGCGACCCTTCCGATCATTCTGCGTTCGAACGCTGACGTGCCCACCATTGCCCTGCCGGCGGATCCGGTGCAGCCCGTGCTGCAGGGCGTGTCCGTGACGCTCACGCCGCTTTCGGTGAGCACGGCCGTGAAGACGGTGAGCTTCTTCCTCGACGCTGGGCTCCTGCCCTTCGCCACGCTCACGCTGCCGCCGTTCCAGACCTCGCTTGGGACGCTGGATCTGGGCCTCGGCGATCACCTGGTACGTGCTGTTGCCGAGGATGGGCTGGGGCAGAAGGGGCAGGACGTCTTCACGTTCACTCTGGCCGAGAACAAGAACGAGCCGCAGGTCCGGTTCGCGGGGGCGGTGGACGGCGCGCAGCTCCTCAAGGGCTCGCTGCTGGCGGTGGTCGGAACCGCGATTGATCCGGCGGGCATCCGCTCCCAGCGCTTCGCGCTCGATGACCCAAATGGCCCGGCCATCGTCGCCGCTGGCGGCGCCGTTCAGGTCGACACGGCGGCGCTCAGCGAAGGCCTGCATCAGCTCTTCCTGATTGCCACCAACAACCTCGGCATCTCGAACGATCCCGCGAAGCCCGACTCGTCCCTCGACTTCGTCGTGAAGCCCTTGCCGAATGGTCCGCCTCCGCCACCGCCCGTGCTGCAGACGCTCGACGCGCCCCAGGGCGGGCTGGTGACGCTGAAGGGCGTGGCGCCTGCGGGCGCCCGCATCGACGTAACGAACCTGACCCGGGGCCTCAGCACCAGCGTGTATGCCAATGCCAGCGGAGGCTTCGAGCTCCAGATCGAATCCGACTCCGGCGATGTCATCCGAGCTGTCGTATTCGACCTCTCGCAGTCGCAGCAGCCGAGCACCGCGGCCGAAAAGACGGTTCCCGCTCCCCGGGTTCTCACGTCCATCCGGATGTTGCCGGCGGCCGTGACGCTCGTGGCATTGAACGCCAGCCAGGCGCTCACGGTCACGAGCTTCTACGCGGACGGCGGCAGCGAGAACGTGACGGGACAGGCGAGCTTCTCGTCCAGCGACCCGAGTGTGGCGTCGGTAGGAAGCGGCATGGTGGTGGCGCTGAAGCACGGCGCGGCCACGGTGACTGCGAGCTTCGGTGGCTTTACGGACACCACGTTGGTGACCGCCAATATCGTCAGCATCGATTCGATCACGGCTGAGCCCGCGTCGCTCACGTTCCAGGCGCTTGGGCAGACGCAGGCCCTCACGGTGATCGGGCACAAGAGCGATGGCACGACGGAGGTGCTCACCTCCGCCCTCTCGTTCGCAAGCTCGGCCCCTGGCATCGCGGGCGTGTCGCAGAACGGCATCGTGCTGGCGGTGGCGAACGGTCAGACCCAGATCACGGTACAGCGCAGCGGGCTTGCGCCCGTGGTCGTGCCGGTGACCGTGGATTCCGCGCAGGACGCGCCACCGGTGGCAAACATCCTGGGGCCAGTGGCCGGCTCGGGCTTCGAGCGCGGCGAGATCGTCACGGTAAACGTCTCGGCGACGGATAGCGTGAGCAATGCAACGAAGCTGAAGCTCACCGTTTCAGGCGCGACGAGCTTCACTGAAACGCGCCAATTCGGTCCTACCGCGAGCCGCAACGAGACCTTCACCTTCTCGGTGTCGAGCAGCGCGAACGTCGGTGGGACGATCGGCCTCCTCGTGCAGGCTGAAGACTCCGGCGGCCAGCTTTCGCTGCCGGTGACGCGCAGCCTCGTGGTGGTGGACCGCACGGCGCCGAACGTCGTGGTGCAGGCTCCGGCCCCCCAGGCTCTCTACAACTTCGGCGACACGGTCCAGATCAGCGTCTCGGGCTCCGACGCCGTGGGCGTGTCGCAGCTGCGCTTCGAAGCCACGGGGGCCCTCACGCAGAGCGACAGCTTCACGGTGGCTCCGGCGCAGACACTGGCCGGCGCGAGCTTCAGCCTCACGATCCCCTTCAACCTCACGAGCCCGGACATCGTGCTGCGGGCCTTCGCGCGTGACGCAGCAGGGAACGAGGGCGCGTCGATCGGGGTCCCGATCCTCATTACGGGCGCCGATATTACGCCGCCCGAGACTGTCGCCACGGCGGCGAGTGCGCCGGGTGCGAGCGCAATCAGCAGCGTCTCGTACCAGGTGACGGGCGGGCTCGCCGATTTCGATCACGTGGAGCTCTACTTCCGTCGCAATGGGGTCGGCAGCTTCAACCGCTACACGAATGCGGCGGGAAGCAATCCCGAGGGTCGGTTCACGCCCCATGCCGGCGCGAACGGGACGATTCCCTTCGACGCGACACGTATGGGCGGCGACGGCAGCTACGAGTTCTTCACGGTGGGCGTCGATCGAGTCGGCAATCGCGAGGCGCCGCCGGCCCTGGCCGGCGCGGTGAGCGGAGATATGGGTGTTACGGCCACGTTCTTCACCGGTGTCGAAGTCGTGCAGATCACCACCAACACGGACATCGTGAATGCGAGCCTCGACAACCGGAACCTGCGCGTATCCGGCGCGACGCTGACCGTGGTCGGCTCGCACGCCTTCCACAACATCGAACTCGTGAACGGCGCGCGGCTGGTGCACCGGGAGACGATCCAGACCGAGGCGTTCGGGTTGGAGCTCACGGCCTGGACGTTGAGTATCGACGCCACCAGCAAGGTGGACGTCACGGGCCGCGGCTTCCTCGGCGGCAACAAGGCGGGTTCCGGCGAGAACGGTACGACGGTGGGTCTAGCGACGGGTGCTAATCGCGGAAGCGGTGGCTCGTACGGTGGCCGTGGCGGCGACTACGACGGCAACGGCGCCAGCGAGCCGAACGCCGTCTACGGCGATCTTGCGAACCCCGTCGATCTCGGATCGGGCGGCGGGGCCTGGGGCGGCTATTTCGGCGGCGATGGCGGCGGGCGCGTGCTGATCTTTGCAATCAATCTCGCGAACGACGGAGGCGTGATCGCGGACGGCGGCCTCGCAGCAGGCTCCGCGGCAGGGGACGGCTCGGGCGGCGCAATCAATCTTTCACTCACGACGCTTTCGGGCGTGGGTGGGATCGCCGCGAACGGGGGCACGGCTAGCGGTGGCGATCGTACGGGAGGCGGCGGTGGCCGCGTGGCGGTCCGGTATCTCGATCTGGCCACGTACGACGTCGCACGGGTGCGCGCCACCGGCGGCGATGGCTACTACGGCGACGGCGCCGATGGCACTGTGTTCCTGCTCAAGCAGGGCGAGACGAATGGCGAGATCGTCTTCAACGGCACCGGTCCCAGCTCGCCCTTCAGCGACCTGATCCTTCCGCCCGGCCAGACATTCTCGAGCCTACGGCTGCAGAACGGTGCGCGGGTGATCGCACAGGGCCCGCTTAGCGTCACGGGCACCGTGAAGCTCACGGGAAATTCGCTGCTGACGCATCCCGATGCGAGCGAGGCAGGGCTCTCGATCACGGCGAAGCGCGTCGAGATCGATACGGGGAGCGCCATCGATGCGACGGGACGCGGCTACCGCGGAGGCAATCAGAGCGGCTTCGGCCAATCCGGCGCGACGCTCGGCTCGCTGCCCGGCTCACAAGGCGGGACCGGCGGTTCGCACGGCGGGCTCGGCGGTGATTATTCCGGAAACGGCGCCAACGCGCCCGGCCTCGTGTATGGCCTCCCGCAGCGTCCCATCACGCTTGGCGGTGCGGGCGGAGCCTGGGGTGGGTATCCCGGCGGCGCCGGCGGTGGCTTCATCCGCATCCAGGCCAGCGAAGCGGTGGTCGTGAACGGCGTCATTCGCGCGGACGGAGGGCATGCGGGCGGATCGGCCGCAGGAGATGGCGCGGGTGGTTCGGTGTGGATCACCACGTCACGCATTGGCGGGACGGGAACGGTCTCCGCCAACGGTGGCACGGCCAACGGTGGCGATCGTGTCGGCGGTGGTGGTGGTCGCGTCGCGGTGTACGCGGACTTCGTCGATCCGAACGCGGACCTCGGAGCGCTGCGCAGCGTCACGGCCTTCGGTGGGGACGGCTACTACGGCGACGGCGCTGCGGGCACGGTCTTCCTGCGGCTGCCGGGAGAGACGGCGGGCACGCTGACGATCGACGCCGGTCTTGCGAGCACGACGGCACCCTTCGCGACGACGCTGCCAGGGGTAGGCCCGGGAGTGACGACCGCCGTGACCGCGAACTCCCTCATGGTGGACGGGCTCGTGCCGCTCCTTCCGAACGGACTCGCGGGAGCTCTGCTCAATCCGGATCTGGCCCAGAACCAGCTGTTCGAGATCGCATCCAACACGGCAGACACGCTCACTGTGCTCACGCCGAATGCGAACGGTGTCGTGTTTGCGAGCGTCGCAGGCGCCGGCAAGACCTACGCGGGAGTGTGGCGCTTCGATACGGTCACCCTGCAGCGCGGTGGGTCCCTCGAACTGGGTGACCAGCTGAGCGTGAGCGGCACGCTGGCCCTCACCGAGCACGCCGTGCTCACGCACCCCGAGACCACCGCGTCCTACCTGGGCACGCTCGACCTCGAGGTCGGGACGCTTTCGATCGACGCAACGAGCGCCATCGACGTAACGGGCCGCGGGCACCTCGGCGGCAACCGCTCCGGGCTGGGCGAGACGGGTCGCACCTTCGGCTTCGCAGCAGGTGCGCAGGCGGGAACCGGTGGCTCGTACGGTGGGCGTGGCGGTGACTACGCCGGAAACGGCGCGAATGAGACCAACACGGTCTATGGCGATCCCTCCGATCCGCTCGATCCGGGCTCGGGCGGCGGCGGCTGGGGGGGATATCTGGGTGGCGACGGCGGCGGTCGCGTTTTCATCACGGCGAGCTCGCTCACTGTCGAGGGTGCGATTCGTGCGAACGGCGGCCGTGCCGGCGGCTCGGCAGGAGGCGATGGTTCCGGCGGAACGATCAATCTTCGAACCGGAACGCTCGCGGGTTCCGGGACGATCTCCGCGGACGGTGGGACAGCCAACGGTGGCGACCGCGTCGGCGGCGGCGGCGGGCGCGTTGCAATTCGTTACACCGGCACGCTCTCGATCCCGCAGTCGAAGATCAGCGCAGTGGGTGGCGATGGGTACTTCGGGGACGGCGGCCCGGGCACAGTGTATCTAAAGTCCGCAGCACAGACGCTCGGCACCCTCGTGATCGATGGCTTCGGCTTGCCGCAGGCGACGGACAGCGCCGTCTTGCCGGCAAGTCTCACGTTCGATCGTGTCGAGCTGCGCGGCCAGGTGCGCGCCGTGGCGCTGGCGCCGGTCGTTGCCACCGGAACTCTCGCGCTGCTCGACGGCAGCACCCTCACGCACCCGCTGGGGAACGAATCGGGTCTATCCATCCGCGCGAAGCGCGTCGAGATCGATGCCACGAGCGCCATCGAGGTCACAGGGCGGGGCTATCTCGGCGGCAACAAGACCGGCCTCGGCCAGACTGCGCACACGCTCGGCTTCGAGCCGGGATCCCAGGCGGGAACGGGCGGATCTCACGGCGGGCGCGGAGGCGACTACGCGGGCAACGGCGGGAGCGTACCGGGCCCCGTGTACGGCGACGCGAAGCGTCCTTTGACACTCGGCGGCGGCGGCGGCGCGTGGGGTGGCGACGGCGGGGAAGGTGGCGGTGCCTTGCGCATCGAGGCCAGCGAGGCCGTGGTAGTGGATGGCGCGATCAGCGCGGACGGAGCGCTCTCCGTGGGCAGCGCCTCCGGCGAGGGCGCAGGCGGTTCCATCTGGATCACGACCGGACAGGTCGGCGGCACGGGCAAAATCTCGGCCGATGGCGGCACGACGGGTGGCGGCAACCATGTGGGTGGCGGCGGCGGACGCGTGGCGATCTACGCGAACAGCGTCGATCCCAGCGCGAATCTGAACGGTCTCCTCGACGTGACGGCTCTCGGCGGAGACGGCTTCCACGGCGATGGCGGTCCCGGGACGGTCTTCCTCCAGCTGCCCGGCCAGACTGAGGGCACGCTCTATCTCGATCAGGGCAATCGCAATTCCGGGGCCGCGCCTGCGAGCCTGCCGTGGATCGGTCCGGGTGCGGCGGTTGCGGTGACGAACGCCACGCTGACCGTGAACGGCCAGGTGCCGCTGCTTCCGAACGGATTGATCGGAAACCTTCTCAATCCCGATACGACGCAGAGCGAGGCCTTCGAGATCCTCTCCAATACGGCGGACGTCCTCACGCTGAAGACCCCGAACGCCAACGGTGTGGCGTTCAGCAGCCTGGCAGGCGTGGGCAATACGTATGCCGGTGTCTCCCGCTTCGATGAGGTCGTGCTGCGACGAAAGACGACTTTTGAGCTCTCGGACATCCTCGAGGTGGGCGGCACGCTGGCGGTAACGCAATCGTCGCGGCTCACGCATGCGAAGACGACCCGGAGCTACACCGGCAGGCTCGATCTGCGCGTTGGCACGCTGAACGTCGATGCCACGAGTGACATCGACGTGTCGGGCCTCGGCTACCTCGCTGGCAACAAGGTGGGCCTCGGCGAGACCGCCCATACCATCGGCTTTGCGCCCGGCGCCCAGCCCGGAACGGGTGGCTCGTACGGCGGCCTGGGTGGCGACTATGCAAGCAACGGAAGCTCGCAGCCGAACCCGGTTTACGGAAGCCCGACCGATCCGAAGGATCTTGGCTCGGGCGGCGGCGGCTGGGGAGGCGCTGGCGGTGATGGCGGCGGTCGCGTCTTCATCGTCGCCGATGCGATCGTGCTGAACGGTCCGATCCGCGCGAACGGTGCGCTCTCGACCGGATCGGCGTCGGGCGAGGGATCTGGCGGCAGCGTCAACATCCGCGCCGGCACGTTCGCCGGGGCGGGT
>CAYGXT010000025.1:0-16232 GCA_964353695.1 uncultured Myxococcaceae bacterium | reverse complement strand
GGATTCGTGATCTCCTGGCGCGTCCAGGGGTTGCTCTGGAGATTGTCCTCCGCCCACGTCAGGAAGTTCGCCACATCGTTCAGCTGGCCGGACTTCTCGAGGCGCTTGAGCTGTACTGCGAAGCGGTCGTCCCCGTTCAAGACCTCCATGGACAAGGTGGCCGCGCTGCCCGGAAGGACGTTGAACGTCTTGAGCGCTCCGCGCACCCTTCCGTCGAGCTGGGTGCCGATGTTCAGGAGGCCGTCCTCTCCGACCACCTGCATGCGACCCGTCTCCACGTTGGAGTGGCAGCCGTCTCTGCACGAGTTGCCGTTATCGATCGCATACGACGGCGCCGCGGACGCGACCCCAACCCAGCCCAGACCGAGGGCAAATGAAGCCGCGAGACCTGCGAGAACCAAGATCGGACGTTGGAATGACAAGATTCGACTCCTTCTATGACTCACCCGCCCGTTCGACCCAGCTCGATGCATGCCAACGCTCCGCGCACGCCCAACCGATCTCGCCCGGACTTGAGGTGTTTCCTGAGTAAGTGGGCGATCTATGACACAAATGTCACGAAAATCGCCAAATTGCTGGGCCATGGACGCCCTGGTGGCCGCTCGTTTGCCTGTTAAGTGTTCTGATGTCAGCCGACTAGCCGAGCATTTGCGTGTTCCTAACTGCAGGCCGCTGCGGGGGCGAGAAGGCACGCCGGATGTGGGCTCTGCTATGCCTTGGCTGTTTCAAGGAGCGGCACCATGAAGGGAATCAATCCGAAGATTGTCCTCGTCGTTGCCGGCCTTCTCGCCGTTGGGTTCTTTTTCCTGGCTCGGGGCGGCAGTGCCTCGGGGGCCGATGCGCACGCTCTCGTCGAGAAGGGCGCGCGGCTCGTCGACCTGCGGACGCCCGAGGAATTCGCGTCCGGCCACGTGTCGGGCGCGATCAACATTCCCGTGCAGGAGCTGGTCCAGCGCATGGCTGAAGTCGGTGCCAAGGAGACACCCGTCGTCCTCTACTGCCAGAGCGGCAACCGGAGCGGTCGGGCAGCCCGCATGCTGAAGGAGGCCGGCTTCACGGCCGTCCACGACCTCGGCGCGATGAGCCGGTGGTGAGCGCGCGCACAGGCGCGCCACTCAGGCCCGGCAGCTCCCACAGCCTCGCGTCGCCCGAAGACATCGTGGAGATTTCCGAGGCCAAGGAGATGGAGGCCACGACCTACTGCGACGCGCCGCACTCCGTGGCCGTCCTGATCGCGCCAGGCGCGGCCTGAGATCGCGAGCCGGGCGTCAGAACGGCCACTGCCAGTTGGCGGCTTGCGGATCGTCGATGCCGTACACGTGGGCGTGACGCCGGCACTCGATCTGCTGATTCCGGAACCTCTCCTTGGCGTGGGCGCCCGCCACCCGCAGGCGCGGCACGCGGTCGATGACGTCGATCGCCAGACTGAAGCGGTCGGTCTGGTTGTTGATCGCGAGCTCGAGCGGCGTGTTGATGTTGCCCTTCTCCTTGTAGCCGCGGACATGCAGGTTGTCGTGGTTGGTGCGCCGGTAGGCAAGCCGATGGATCAGCCACGGATAGCCGTGGAAGTTGAAGATGATCGGCCTTCCCGTGGTGAACAGGCCGTCGAAGTCGCGGTCGCTGAGCCCGTGCGGATGCTCGCTGGGTGGCTGCAGACGGAATAGATCCACCACGTTCACGAAGCGGATCTTCAAATCCGAGAACTCCGCGCGTAGCATCGCCGTCGCGGCCAGGGCCTCGAGCGTCGGAATGTCCCCCGCGGAGGCCATCACCGCGTCCGGCTCGCCTCCGTCGTCGTTGCTCGCCCAATCCCAGATGCCGATGCCTTTGGTGCAGTGCGTGATCGCCGCGTCCATGTCCAGATACTGGAGATGGAACTGCTTGTCCGACACGATCACGTTCACGTAGTTCTCGCTTCGCAGGCAGTGGTCCGCCACCGACAGCAGGCAGTTGGCGTCGGGGGGCAGGTAGATGCGGGTGACGCTCGCGCTCTTGTTCACCACCACATCGAGGAAGCCCGGATCCTGGTGGGTGAAGCCGTTGTGGTCCTGCCGCCAGACGGTGGAGGTGATGAGGAGATTCAGCGACGCGACCTCTTCCCGCCACGAGAGGTGGTTGCAGATGTCGAGCCACTTGGCGTGCTGGTTGAACATCGAGTCGATGACGTGAACGAAGGCCTCGTAGGACGAGAAGAAGCCGTGCCGTCCGCTCAGCAGGTACCCCTCGAGCATGCCCTCCATGGTGTGCTCGGAGAGCATCTCCATCACGCGGCCGTCCACGGCCAGCTCCGTTCCGTCGACGTCTTCGGGCAGATGCTCGGCGATCCAGAACTTCTTGCTGACCTCGTAGATTGCATCGAGCTTGTTCGAGGTGTTCTCGTCGGGCCCGAACACGCGGAAGCTCGTCATGTTCTCCCGCATGATGTCGCGCAGGAAAGCGCCCAGCGGTCGGGTATTCTCGGCGCGTAACTGGGCGGGCTTGTCGACCGCTGCTGCATAGGCGTGGAAGTCCGGCATGCGCAGGGCCTTCTTCAGCAGCCCGCCGTTCGCGTGCGGATTGGCGCCCATGCGCCGGCGTCCCGCCGGCGTGAGCTTGCGCAGTGCGGCCACGGGCGCGCCACTCGCATCGAAGAGCTCCTCCGGCTGGTAGCTCCGCATCCACTGCTCGAGCAGCGCGAGGTGCGCCGGGCTCTTCTTCACGTCGGGGATGGGCACCTGGTGTGCGCGCCAGAAACCCTCCAGCTTGTGACCGTCCACCTCCGCGGGCGCCGTCCAGCCCTTCGGCGTGCGGAGCACGATCATCGGCCAGCGGGGCCGCTTCGCGACGCCCGAGTGGCGAGCCTCCTGCTGGGCCGTCCGAATCTCGTCGATGCAGCGTTCGAGGGTGGCGGCCATCGTCTGATGCATCCGCTTCGGGTCGGAGCCCTCGACGAAATGCGGCGTCCAGCCGTAGCCACGAAACAGGCAGTCGAGCTCCTCGTGGCTGATTCGGGCCAGCAGCGTCGGGTTGTTGATCTTGTAGCCGTTGAGATTGAGCACGGGCAGCACCGCGCCGTCGCGGATCGGATTCAGGAACTTGCTGATGTGCCAGGAGGTCGCCAGCGGACCGGTCTCGGCCTCGCCATCGCCGACGACTGCCGTCACGATCAGGTCCGGGTTGTCGAAGGCAGCGCCGCAGGCGTGGGAGAGGACGTAGCCGAGCTCTCCCCCCTCGTGGATCGAGCCGGGCGTCTCCGGTGTGCAGTGGCTGCCGATGCCGCCGGGAAAGGAGAACTCCTTGAAGAAGAAGCGGAGCCCCTCCTCGTCGAGGCTCTTCTCGGGGTAGACCTCGGAGTAGGTCCCTTCCAGGTAGACCGGCCCGAGCACGCCAGGCGCGCCGTGGCCCGGCCCTGCCATGAAGATGGCGTCCAGGTCGTACTTTCGGATCATGCGATTCATGTGCGTGTAGACGAAGGAGAGCGCCGGACTCGCCCCCCAATGGCCCAGCAGACGGTTCTTGATGTGCTCCGGTGCGAGCGGCTTTCGCAGCAGCGGGTTGTCCTGCAGGTAGATCATGCCGAGGGCCAGATAGTTGCACGCGCGCCAGAAGGCATGGAGGCCCTGCAGCTCGGCCGCGTCGAGGGGGTCCTTGTGCCGGTCGGGGTCGCTCTTCGTCTTGGTCACGCTTCGGCTCTTTTTACGACTCTAGTCCGCGCGGATGGGCATGGGCTTGACCCGCCAGATCGTCGCCGCGTACTCCCGGATCGAGCGGTCGGAGGAGAACGTCCCCGAGCGTGCGGTGTTCAGAATCGACATCCGCGTCCAACGTTGCGGCTCCCGGTAAGCACGGCTCACCTCCGCCTGGCAGTCGATGTAGGCGCTGAAGTCGGCCAACAAGCGGTACTCGTCCCGCGAGAGGAGCTCGTCGACGAGCGGCCGGAAGAGCTCCGTGTCTCCGTGCGAGAAATGTCCGGACACAATCAGGTCGAGGGCGCTCCGGAGACGCGCGTCGGCCTCATAGAACTCGCGCGGCCGGTAGCCCTGCTCTCGGCTGCGCATCACCGCCTCGGCATCGAGTCCAAACAGGAAGAAGTTCTCGGAACCCACTGCGTCCCTTATCTCGACGTTTGCGCCATCGAGGGTACCGATCGTGAGCGCGCCATTCATCGTGAACTTCATGTTCCCGGTACCCGAGGCCTCCATGCCCGCCGTCGAGATCTGTTCCGAGAGGTCTGCGGCCGGATAGATCGGCTGGGCATTCTTCACGTTCAGGTCGGGCAAGAAGACGACCCTCAGCCGGCCCGCCAGCGCAGGGTCGCCGTTCACGACCTCCGCCACCGAGTTGATGAGCTTGATGATGAGCTTCGCCATCATGTATCCCGGCGCCGCCTTCCCGCCGAAGATCACAGTCCGCGGCACGAGATCGGTTGCAGGCTCGTGCTTGATCTGCTGGTAGAGGCTGACCACGTGCAGCACGTTCAGATGCTGGCGCTTGTACTCGTGCATCCGCTTCACCTGGATGTCGAAAAGCGAATCGACGTCTACCTCCGCGCCGCCGTCGCGGCGGATGCGGGCGGCCAGCGTCTCCTTCGCCGCCTTCTTGACCCGGCGCCACTCCTCCTGGAAGCCCCCGTCGTCGGCCAGGCGCTCGAGCCCCCGGAGCCTCTCGAGATCCGTCGGCCAGCCGTCTCCCACGGTCCGCGTGAGGAGTGTGGCGAGCGCCGGATTGCTCAGCAGCACGAACCGGCGCGGCGTCACGCCGTTCGTCACGTTCAGAAACTTTTCGGGCCACTGCTCGAAAAAGTCGCGCAGCACGGTCTGCCGTAGCAGCTCACTATGCAGCGCGGCGACTCCGTTCACCGCATGGCCTCCGACACAGGCGAGGTTGGCCATCCGCACGCGTCGCTCGCCGCTCTCGTCGATGAGCGACATGCGCGCGAGGCGCGCGTCATCTCCGGGATGCTGCAGACGGACCTCGTCGAGAAAGCGGCGGTTGATCTCGTAGATGATCTCGAGATGCCTCGGCAGCACCTGCGCGAAGAGCGGCAACGGCCAGGTCTCGAGGGCCTCCGGCAGGAGCGTATGGTTCGTATACGCGAACGTGTTCTGCGTGATGTGCCAGGCCTCCTCCCATTCGACGCCGTGCTCGTCCACCAGCAGGCGCATGAGCTCGGCAACGCCGAGGGCCGGATGCGTGTCGTTCAGCTGCGCAGCCCACTTCTCGTGGAAGTCGGCGAGGGTCCCCCGGGAGGCCAGGTGGATCCGGAGCATGTCCTGCAACGAGCAGGAGACGAAGAAGTATTCCTGCTCGAGCCGGAGCCGCTTGCCCGCCGCGGGCTCATCGTTGGGATAAAGCACCTTGGTGAGGTTCTCGGAGAAGACGTTCTCCTCCACCGCGCCGTAGTAGTCCCCGACGTTGAAGGCCTGAAGATTGAACGATTCCTGCGCTTCGGCTCCCCAGAGACGCAGCAGGTTCGCGTTGTCGACGCCATAGCCGAGGATCGGGGTGTCGTAGGCGACGCCTCGGACCTGCCGTTCCGGCAGCCAGCGCACGCGGAGGCGACCTGCGTCGTCGGAGTAGGGCTCGGTGCGTCCCCCGAACTGCACGCCGAAGGCGATCCCGGGTTGCCGGATCTCCCAGGGGTTGCCCCAGCGCAGCCAGCGGTCCGTCACCTCGACCTGCCAGCCGTCCTGGATGCGCTGATCGAAGATTCCGAACTCGTAACGGATGCCATACCCGATCGCGGGTATCTGGAGCGTCGCCAGCGAATCCATGAAGCAGGCCGCCAGACGACCGAGCCCACCGTTGCCGAGACCCGGCTCTTCCTCCTCTTCCAGCAGGTCGTCGAGGTGAAGCCCCAGGCCGGCGACCGCCTCGCGAGCGCTCTCGTAGATGCCGAGATTCAAGAGATCGTTGCCGAGGTGAGGGCCGAGCAGGAACTCCGCCGAGAGGTAACAGACCGTTCGTGCGCGCTCGTGCTGGTGCGCCTGCGCCGTCCGGATCCAGCGATGCAGGAGGCGGTCGCGAACCGTGTAGGCAAGCGCCTGGTAGTACTCCTGCGGCGTCGCGACCTCAGGGAAACGGCCAAGTGTGTAGAAGAGGTTGTCGAGGACGCCGCGGCGGAGGGCGTCGGCGCTGCTTCCCGTCCGCGCCGCCTCCTCGTGCGGCGGCTGCGTCTCGGACTTGCCCTTCGCCTTCACCGCCATCCGGAGCTCCTTCAGGGGTTGGCCTTCCCGTACAGGATCGCGCAAGGCCCCCACGACCCGCGACGGAAGTTGCCCTACCGGGCAAGGGGCGCAACGAGACGATGAATTCCAATCCCCCACCGCGGAGATCCGTTCCCGGAGCGCACGCATGCGGCCACGGCCAGCAAGCCGCTAGCCTTCGCCCCATGGCCGACCAGGATCCGCTCAAGAAGGGATTTGGCTACTGGATGGGGATCGCCGGCCAGGCGAAAGGGATCTGGCTCGAGAAGCGGCGCCTCGCCAGCGCCATGCGCCAGGTGATCGACCGCCTGGTCACGAGCGATGCCCCGGAAGCGGAGCTGAAGACCGCGGCCGACGCCCTCGAGCGCTACGCCGCGCGGCTCGCGACGCATCCCCGCCGCCGGGTCCCGGCCGGTTTCTCCGAGGTCGCGAACGCCGGCGACGTAGCGGGCTTCTTCGACATGAGCCCGCTGATCGGACTCTCGAACCCGATGGCGCCCCCGATCCAACTCAGGGTGGACGGCGGCACCGTCCACGGCAAGGTCACCTGCGGCGCCGCCTACGAGGGCCCGCCGGGCGATCTGCACGGCGGCTTCGTCGCCGCGGCATTCGACGAGGTGCTCGGCTTCACGCAGTCTCTCAGCGGCAGTCCCGGCATGACGGGCACGCTCACGATCCGCTACCGCAAACCCACACCGCTCTACACCGAACTGCGTTTCGAGGCGACGATCGTCCGCAGCGAGGGCCGCAAGATTTTCACCGAGGGCCGGGTCTACGCGGGCGAGCTCCTCACGGCCGAGGCGGAAGGCCTCTTCATCTCCGTGGACCTCACAAGGATGCGCCAGCTCGCGGAGCTGGGGCGCGCCCGCGAGGAGGCCGACGACGCGGGCTGAGGCCCTGCCGGACTCTTTTATCGCAGCTCCCGCTTCAGGATCTTCCCCGTCGGCCCCTTCGGCAGCGTGTCGCGGAACTCGACCGTGCGCGGGTACTTGTAGGCCGCGAGGCGCTCCTTGCAGAAGGCGATGATCTGCTCCGCCGTCACGGAATGGCCGGCCCGCAGCGACACCACGGCCTTCACCTCCTCGCCGTGGCTCTCGTGCGGGATACCGATGACCGCAGCCTCGACCACGGCGGGATGCGTGTAGAGCACCTCCTCGATCTCGCGCGGGTACACGTTGAAGCCACCGCGGATGATCATGTCTTTCTTGCGATCCACGATGCTGTAGCAGCCGTCGGCGTCGCGGATGCCGATGTCGCCGGAATGGAACCAGCCGTTGCGCAGCGCCTCCTTCGTGGCGTCGGGCCGCTTCCAGTAGCCCTTCATCACGTTGTGGCCCCGGATCACGATCTCGCCCCGCTCGCCATCCGGCAGCGGCCGGTCTTCGTCGTCGAAGATCGCCAGCTCGACGCCCCAGACCGGATAGCCGATGGAACCTGCCTTGCGCGGCCTGTCCAGCACGTTGAAGCTCGCCGCAGGGGAGGTCTCGGAGAGGCCGAAGCCTTCGAGGATCTTCACCGGGTAGCGCTCTTCGAACGCACGCATCACCTCGACCGGCATCGCCGCGCCTCCCGTCATGCAGTACCGCACGCTCGAGAAGGCGTTCTTCTCGGCCTCCGGCGTCTGGAGCAGCCCGAAGTACATGGTCGGCACGCCGGCGAAGAGAGTCACACGGTCGCGCGCGATGATGCGGAGCGCATCTTCGGGCGTAAAGCGCGGGAGCAGCGTGAAGGTGCCACCGGCCGCGATCGTCGCGTTCTGAATGCACGTCTGCCCGAAGGAGTGGAAGAGAGGAAGAGCCGCGAGAGCGACCTGCTCCGCGTCGACCGGAATCAGGCGCGGAACGACGACGGCGCAGTTGAGCAGCAGATTCGAGTGCGTAAGCTCTGCTCCCTTCGGCTTCCCCGTCGTTCCCGAGGTGTAAAGGAGGACGGCCGTGTCGGTAGCGTCGGGCTGGTGGATCGTCTCGATCGGCGCTCCTTGCGCCATCGCCACCAGGCTCTCCTTCCCATCGGCGTCGCCACTCGACCACAGCAGCGGTACGCCGGCGTCCGACGCTCCTTTGCGTGCGGGCTCTGCGAAGAACGGATGGGCCACCAGCAACCGGGCCTCGGAATCCTGCAGGTGGTAGGTGACCTCCGGCGGCGAAAGTAGAACGTTGAGTGGCACCACGGTGCAGCCCGCGTAGAGGATTCCGAAGTACCCGATCGTGAACTCCG
Source organism: uncultured Myxococcaceae bacterium (assembly GCA_964353695.1). Taxonomy (GTDB): domain Bacteria; phylum Myxococcota_A; class UBA9160; order UBA9160; family UBA9160; genus MYXO. The sequence continues at coordinate 7,830 of CAYGXT010000025.1, read as the reverse complement.
GCACGTTCGGGATCATCAGCGCCACCTGCTCGCCGGGCCCGATGCCGCGCTGGCGCAGGCCGCGCGCCACGCCACGGGCGGCGCGGTCGAGCTGCTCGTAGGTCATCTGGAAGCCCTCGAGACGGAGGACGACGTGGCTGGCGTGCGCTCGCGCGCTGGCCTGGAGGATGGTGCCGAGGTTGAGCTGCATGACGGGCTCCTTGCGGTTGCCCCAGTCTACACCCGCTGGGCTGCCGCCCGCTGTAGACTCCTGCCCGTGGGAGATCCGGGAGGGGCGGGCCCTCGCACGCTGCCGGCGAGCCATCTCGTGGCGCTCTACGTCGCGTTTGCGGCGCTGGCGTTCGCGGTCTATGGCCCGGCGCTGCGCGGGGAGTTCCTCTCCGACGACGTCGGCTACCTCGTCACCAACCCGTACCTGCACGAACTCACGCTCGAGAACCTGCGTGTGATTCTCGATCCGTGGGGGGAGGCGGCGCGCTACACCGCGAACTACGCGCCGGTCCACCTGCTTGCCATTGCTCTCGCCTGGAGCGTATTCGGCGCCGAAACGCTCGGATACCACGTCGTGAATCTGCTGGCGCACGCCCTCGCCTCGCTCCTGCTCGTACCGCTCTTCCTGCGCGCCGGGCTCTCCCGCACGGTCGCGCTCTTCGGGGCCCTCGTGTTCCTGCTCCATCCCGCGAACGTCGAAGTCGGCGCCTGGATCTCCCAGCTCAAGACGATCCTATGCCTCGCTCTCGGAACGGGAGCGATCCTGCTCCACCCTCGCCGCCCTGCGGCGGCAGCCAGCCTTTTCGTGCTCGCCCTGCTCTCCAAGGCCTCGGCCGCCTTCGCGCTGCCGGTGGCGGTGTTCTTCGCCTGGCGGCGGGCGCGGCCCCCGGAAGCCGAGCCGCCGCGCTGGGGTTGGCTCGCGGTCTGGGCGATCGGCCTTGCCCTGTACGCCTTGCCGCAGCTCTTCGCTTTCGAGCAGCTCGGCGAGTCGCCACGGCAGCTCGGGGCCAACACGTTCGAGAGCCTGCGGACGGTGTTCGCGATCGTCGCGCGCTACGTCACGATGGCCGCTACGTCCTACGGCACGGCGGCCTTCCACCATCCTCCGCCGGCGCACTCGGTCTTCGATCCCTGGTGGCTCGCGGGGCTCGCCCTCGTTCTCGCCCTCACGCTCCGCCTGGCGTGGACGGTCTTCCGAGGCCGTGAGGAGGCCGGCTTCTGGATCTGGACGGCGGCCGCCTATGCGCCGGTCTGCCAGATCTTCCCGTTTCTGTATCCGATGGCGGATCGCTACCTGTACGCGGTGCTTCCGGGGCTGATCGGTGCGACCTGCCTCGCGGCAGGCGGGTTCGCGGCGGCGGGCGCCCTTTCGACCGTCGCTCGCCGACAGACAGTTAACCGTGTCGGATTCGGGCTCGCTTGCACGCTGCTGCTGTTCTTCGCCGTACGCAGCCATGAGCGCGCTGCGGTCTTTCGGAGCAATACGACCCTGATGCTCGACTCGGCGCGCCGCTATCCGGATGGCCTCTCCGCCAGCCTGCTGCGCGCTCGGCGAGCAGCCCAGTCGGGAGACGCGGCCGGCGCGGCCACGGCCCTGCAGCGCGCCGCCGACCTCGGCTTCGACAGCTTCTTCGCGCTGGAGAACGAGCCCGCCTTGCAGGGCGTGCGGCAGGATCCTCGCGTCCGTGCCGCCATCGGGGAAATTGCCGGCCACTGGATAGAGGTCGCGAGAAGCCGCGGCTATTCGACCCCGCATGAGCTCCAGCTCTGGGCTCAGGCCCACTCCCTACGTGGCGAGTGGGCCGAGGCGATCGCCGTGCTCGAGCGCGCGCTGGCGCAGCCCGGTACGCCGGAGCCAGAGCTGCGCCGAGCGCTGACCGAGGCAAGCCGGCAGCTCGCCAGGCAGGGTGGGGCGGCACCCCCTGACTTACCGCGTTGATTCGGGTGGGGCCGGGGTGGCTCGCCCTGATTCGGCGCGTTGATGTGGGTTGGGTCGGGGTTGGGGCGGCCTGCTGGCGCGCAGGGTCATTGCACCACGTAGCCAAGGGCCCGTAGCTGATCGAGGGACATCCGGTCGAGCTGTACGGGCTTCGCCTCACCCCACGACGGGCCGGGCTGCTCGAGGTGCCTGGTCAGGAGATCCTCGAGCCGATCCCTTGCGACGTTCTCCGACCCGGCCACGTTCGACCGCTCGAGCGGATCGCTGGCCAGCGCGAAGAGCTCCAGCTGCGCGGGAGCATCGAGGGCACGAATGAGGCGCGCGTCGTCCGTAACGACCGACGCGATCCGGTTGGCAGTGGCGCCTCGCTGACCCCAGCTACGGTCGAGTGCCGCGAATGCGGGCCGATCGAGGCCAGGCGACGACGAGGCGCCGCGGATCGCTGCCTCGATCAGCGGAAGCGCCGATCGGCCCTCCGCTCCCGGCAACGGCGGCAGGCCCATCAGGTCGAGCACGGTCGGGAAGATGTCGAGGCTCGAGACCGATGTCTCCACCACGATGCCGGGCTCGAGCCGGAACGGCGGCACGAGGATCCACGGCACATCCGTCACCTCGTGATAGAGCGTGCGTCCATGGCCCTCGCCGCCATGCTCGCCGAACTCCTCGCCGTGGTCCGACGTGATCACGATGAGCGTGCGACTCGCCAGACCGAGTCGCTCGAGCTCCGCCACCACCTCACCAACGTTGCGATCCACCCAGGCGATGGCGCTGTCGTAGAAGTCGGAGTGACTGGTGCCGAACGTTGGCCCCGAGGCCTCGGATGCGTACTGGTGCACGTCCATGTAGTGCAGAAAAAGGAAGAACCGATCACGACCAAAGCTCCTCAAGAACTGCGTCGCCGCCTGCGTGATGTCGGCATCCGAGCCCTGCAGGCCCGCGCCCAGGTTCGGGCTGTTGCGGCGCAGCGGCTCGCTCTGCGCGAAGACCCTCGGCGTGTAGTAGCTGTCGAAGCCCTGCCCGAAGCCGAAGTGCGGAGCCAGCCAGTCATTGCGGTACAGCCCCAGCGTACGAAGGCCGGCCCCGTGGAAGATCTCTGCCGGCAGCGTCGCAGCCTCCGGGACCGTGTCCTCCCAGCGCAGGATGCGATTGGTCGAAGGGCTCGTGGCGGTGAGCAGCGACGCCATGGAAGGCTTCGTCCACGACGAGGGCGCGCGCGTCCGCGCGAACCGGATCCCGCTCCGGGCCAACGCATCGAGGCTCGGGCTCGTGGGCCTGGCGTATCCGGCCACGCCCAGCCGATCCGCCCGCAGCGCATCGATCAGGAGGAAGACCACGTTGAGATCCTGGCGCTCGCGGAGCGCGCTGAGCTCGGCGAGGCCGCCTGCCGGCCTGGCCGGCCGGCGGACCTCGATCTGGGAAGCGATGCCGACCAGCAGCAGCAGCCCGGCGAGGATGAAATAGGTCCGCGGCGAATCGAGGAGGCGACGCAGCATCGGGATGGCTCCAGCCCCCTTCTCGGGCGCTCCGAACGTACGCTCGAATCACGGAATGGCCACCCATCGAAACAGCCACTTCTGGACCCTCCAACGATCACCCTACCTTTCTCCTCGGGCTAGAAGCCTGTGTGGCAGTCCCCGCAGACCGCCGAAATGCGAGGAAACGAGCTACTTCTCGATGCGCTCTTCTCGGATCCGGCCGATGCGCAAGTCTTGCGCGAAATGAATCGGGTCAGCCCGCGCGCACGATCATCCGATGCGTAGGACGCTCCGACATCGAGAGCCGCATACGCCCGTGGAGAGACGGGGTCGCGAGCCTATACTGCCGCGTTCTTTTTCGGGAGGTCTCGACGCGTGATGACTGTCCGACTGTCCCGTGTCACGGCCCGTACGGAATGCTCGCGACGTCGCAGCGTTGCGCTGGTCGCCATCGCGCTGCTCTGCGCGAGCGCAGGCACGTTTGCTACCGGCTGCGGTCGCAGCACCGAGGATCGCATCACCGAAGCCCAATCCCTGCTCGATGCGGGTCAGATGAACGAGGCCATCACGACACTGCGCGAGGTGCTCGAGAGCAATCCTGAGAATGCGCAGGCGAATCATCTACTCGGCGCGGCGCTGCTGCAATCCGGGCAGCCCGGCACGGCCGTGTTCCCTCTGGAGAGCGCAGCGGAGAAAGGGCTCACGCAGCAGGACGCGGGCGCGAGCCTGCTGCTGGCCAGGGCCTACCTCCAGCTTCAGCGAAACGCCGACGCGATCCACGCCCTTGACCGCGTGATCGAGGCAGCCCCCGACCACACGGCCGCGATTCGACTGCGCGCCGAAGCGAAGCTCCAGGCAAACCAGACTGCGGAGGCGCTGGCCGACACCCAGCGCCTGATCGCACTGGCGCCCGACGATTTCAGCGCTGCGGTGATGAACGCGGGAGTGCTGGCCGTTGCAGACAGACAGGACGAGGCACGCAAGGAGTACGAGCGCGCACGAGAGATCAGCGCCCAGAGCGGAGACTCGAGCCTGGCCTCACGCGGCTGCTTTGCGCTCGCGAGGTTCGAGGCCGACCGCAAGAACGTTGCAGGCGCGACGAAGGAGTTCGAGCGCTGCACCGAGATGTACCCGACCGACGCGCTGGGATTGCGACTCTCCACCGAGTTCTTCGATCAGACGGCAAATCCCGAGAAGGCCACCGCGTTGTGGCAGCGCGCCGTGGAGCAGGCGCCCGAGAGCCTCGACTACCGCTCCACGCTTGCGCGACGGCTGCGGCGTGCGGGAGACGAGGCCGGTGCGCTGGCGCTGCTGCAGACCGCCGCACAGTCCTCCGGCTTGCCAGCAGCGTGGCAGGCCACGGCCGATTTTCAACGCACCGGCGGTGATCTCGCGGGTGCAGAGCAGTCGCTCGCGGCCGCGATCGAGGCCAGTGGTGGCGTGAATGACGGCCCACTCCGGCTTGCGCTCGCCAACCTCTACGTGGACATGAACCAGCTCGACCGGGCGGAGGGAGCCCTCGCGAAGCTCGACGACGACGCGCAGCGCTCGCTCATCCAGGGCCGGCTGCTCCTCGCGCGCGGCGATGCCAGCGGTGCGCTCGCCGCCTTCGACGTCGGCGTGCGCCGCTACCCGGGCAACGCGAGCGTACGCTACATGGCCGGTATCGCAGCTCAGAAGGCAGGGAATCGGGGGCGGGCGGAGCAGGAGTTCCGGGAGGCGCTGCGCGCCGATCCGGCCGGAAGCGACGCGGCACTCGTGCTGGCGCAGCTCGCGCTCCAGGCCGGCAACGGCCCGCAGGCCCTGCAGCTCGCGCAGCTCTTCCTCCAGACGCGGGAAGGGCACCGGGCAGAGGGACTGCAGCTTCTGGCGCGAGCGCAGGCCGCAGGCGACGATTTCGCGGGAGCACGCGAGACGCTGGACTCGCTCGCGAAGCTTCCGGGCCAGGACATCATGGCCGTCACGGAGCGCGCCTGGCTCGAGACCCGGAAAGGCGGGCCAAGCGCAGCCATACGCGTGATCGAAGAGAGCCGGCTCGATCTAACGGATCCCGCCTCCGAAGAAGCGCTGCGCGTGCTCGTCGAAGGCCTGGTCGCAGAGGGAAAGGGAGCTCGAGCCCTCGAGCGCGTGGACGCAGCCCTGGCGAAGCACCCCGAGAGCGCGACCTTCCGGGAGATCCGGGGCGCGGTGCTCGCGCGTACCGAACATGCGGACGAAGCGCGCGCCGACTACGAGAAGGCGCTCGCGCTCGACCCGAAGTCTGCCCGAGCGCTTTCGGGACTGGGAGCGCTCGCGGTCGCCGTAGGCGACCTGCCGCGTGCGCTCGAGCTCTTCGAGCGCGCTGCGCAGAGCAGCCCGGACGACGTCTCTGCTGCCTACTCAGCGGCGCAGATCGTGTTCGCTCAGGGCAACCAGGAGGAGGCCATGCGCCGCCTGCGCGAAATTCTGGCCCACGATCCAAGCCACGCAGGAGCGAGCAACGATCTGGCTTGGATCTTGGCCTCGAAGGGGCAGGAACTCGAGCTGGCCCTCGCGCTCGCCGAGCAGGCCCAGCGTCTTTCCCCGAAGCCAGACTTCGCCGACACGCTCGGATGGGTTCGGCTGCAGCGGGGGGAGCTCGACGCCGCCATCACGGCCTTCGAGCAGGCGGTGGCGGGCAAGCCGAAGGACCCGACGCTCCGCTACCACCTCGGACTCGCACTTGCACGCAAGGGCGACCGCAAGCGCGCCCTCGAGACGCTGCATGAGGCGCTGGGCTCGGGCACATTCCCCGATGCCGAGGCCGCACGCCAGGAGATTGCCAGGCTCGAGAGCCAGTGAGAGGGACGCCAGCGTGAGAATTCGATGCTCCGCACGCCTCGCAGCCGCTGCTGTGCTGGCGCTCTGCTTCGTGACCCTGTCCTGCCGTTCGGCCGAGCAGAAGGTCTCGAGCCATCTGGAGCGGGGCGATCAGTACGAGCAGGCCGGAAAGTTCGAGGAGGCCTTGCTCGAGTACCGCAACGCGCTGCAGCTGCAGCCGTCGAGCGCCGAGGCCAACTTTCGGATCGCGCGCGTTCTCTCGGATAAGGGCAGCTACAGCGACGCCCTGTTTTTCTATCGCGAGGCTCAGAGGCTCGATCCCACGCGTAGCGAGGCGGCACTGGCGGAGGCGAAGCTCCTGCTCTTCCAGGATACGCCGCGAGCGGACGAGATCGTGCGCGCTGCGCTCGAGCGGGAGCCGGACAACGCGCTGGCACATCTGCGTGCCGCGGAAGTAGCGCTTGCAAAGGATGACACCAAGACTGCGCTCGCTTCCGTGCTGACCGCCATCGAGCTCGATCCGAAGGAAGGCCTCTATCCCTACAACCTCGGGGTCGTAAGGCTGGCAAGCATCCGCGAGACGCGCGCGAAGCAGGAGCAGCCGCCGGATTCGCTCTTCCAGGCCGCCCTCGACGCCTTTCGCAAGTCGGATCAGCTCTACGGAGGCAACCTCAACGCCCGGCTGATGCTGGCGCGCACCTATGCGAGCTGGCCGGGACACGAAAAGGAGACGGAGGCCGCCCTTCGCGACGGCATCGCGTTCGCGAAGGAGAAGGGAAGCCCGGAGGACAGGCATGCAGCAGCACAGGCCCTGCTCGACTATGCCGGCATCTCCCAGAAGGCGGATCTGCGCGCGTGGGGGCTGGAGGAGATGGTCGACGCAGATCCGAGTGCGCTCGCCGCCTGGGCCGAGCTCGCAGCGAGCGCCGACGCGCAGGGCAAGTCGGGCGAGGAGGTCTATCAGCGCCTGTTGGTGGTACGCCCGAGCGATATCGACGCCTACGTCCGCTACGCAGGCTATCTCGCCAGCAAGAACAGAGGGGACGACGCGATCCAGGCACTCGACGGCGCCGTAGCGAAGGGCGGCGATCCTGCGGCCGCACTCGATGCGAAGACGCGTCTGCTGCTTCAGCTCAAGCGGCCTGACGAGGCGCGAGCCACGGTCGACCGGCTGCGGAAGGAGTTCGCGTCGAGTCCGCGAGCGACGCTCGCGGCCGCACGGCTCTCTCTCTACGAGCAGCGGCCCGCCGATGCCATCGCCGAGCTCAACCGCGTCACGAGCAGCATCGAGAACGCTGAAGCGCAGTTCCTGCTCTCGCAGGCACAGGCGGCCCTGGGGAACCTCGAGCCCGCGATGGCAGCCATCGATCGAGCGCTCGCTCTGTCGCCGCAGCTCTCGCTTCCGATCCTGCAGCAGAAGGTGATGCTCCACGCTGCGGCGCGCGATTGGCCCACGGTGCTGCAGACGCTGCAGCGGATCGAGGTCGGCACGGGAATCCTTCCCGTCGGGCTTCGGCCGCTGCTGGCGCAGGCCCTCTATGAGACGAAGAGCGACGAGGCCGGGCGGCAGGTGCTGGAGCGGATGCTGGAGGATCCGTCCACGCTGCCCGTGGCTGCCGTGGCATT
>CAYGXT010000024.1:0-16250 GCA_964353695.1 uncultured Myxococcaceae bacterium | reverse complement strand
CTATCGGTGCTCCGCTTCGTCACGACGCCGATCCTGCCTCCCCCAGCATCGTCGAAGCCGTAGCGGCCCTCCGCGAAGGCCAGAAGATCGCCGTTCGGAGCGGTGATCAGGGAGGGGATGCGGAAGAAGGGGTACCCGTCCGGACTCTCGGGATGGGTGTAGCTGCTGAGGAACACGTTCGTGCTCTCGAAGAGCCGCGCCGCGCCAGCGGAGGCCACCGGCAGCGCCAGGACCAGCAGCGCGACCAGAAAAGGCTTGCAGCCACTGGGAGAGGCGAAGCAACGGGCCCGGAGCAAGAAGTGGATCGCGTTCATACGGGGCAAGTGGCGTTTGCGGCAGGAAGGTGGCAGGAATCCGACTCGGAGGCCCGCGAAGAATCACAGCCAGGGGCAGGCGGGTGTCACGCATCGGTGCCGTGGAAGCAGGCGTGCGCCGGGCCTTCGCGGGAGGCATGCTCCACGGTCATGAGCCGCTTCGAAGAACGACCGCTGGGGATCGCCGCGCTGGCGCTGCTTGGCCTCGCGCTGCAGGGGCCGGCTGCGGCAGAGCCGGCCTTCCTACTGGCTCCCCGCGACGGCGAGGGCCTGTTCCTCAACGAGGCCGAATCCCTCCCGCACGCAGGGGCTGCGGTGACGATTCCATTTCTTCTGCGGCGGCTCGGCAGCTCGCTCTTCGGCCGCCCCGGCGCTCCGGCGCGGATCGAGAACGACGGCGCCTTTCTCCGCGAGAACGCGACGCACAGCGTTCCCACCGCGACCTGGGTCGGTCATTCGACGCTTCTCGTCCAACTCGATCACGTCACCTTCCTCACCGACCCGATCTGGTCGGACACGGCGAGCCCGCTGCGCGGGATCGGCCGGCGCCGCTTCGTCGCTCCAGGGATCGCATTGGAAGCGCTACCGCCGATCGACTTCGTGCTGATTTCGCACAACCACTACGATCATCTCGATCTGCCGACGCTTCGCGCGCTTGCCGCGCGCAACCCCGGCACGCGCTTCTTCGTTCCCCTGGGCAACGCTGAGCTGCTGAGGGCGGCGGGCATCACGGGCGTCGAGGAATTCGACTGGGGCGGTCGGACGGAGCACCGTGGCGTCACGATCCACTGTCTCCCCTCGCAGCACTGGAGCCGGCGGGGGCCCTTCGACGGGCGGCGCGCCCTCTGGGCAGCTTGGGCGGTGGTCGGCCCCGGGCGGCGCTTCTACTTCGCGGGCGACTCGGGCTACTTCGACGGCTTCGCGCGCGCAGGAAAGGCGCTCGGCCCCTTCGATCTCGCAGCCGTGCCTATCGGCGCCTACCGGCCCGAGGCGATGATGCGCCCATCGCATCTCGATCCGGAGGAGGCCGTGCGGGCGGGCCAAGATCTCGAAGCACGCAGGCTGGTGGCGATCCACTTCGGAACCTTCGATCTCTCGGACGAGCCTCTCGACGAGCCTCCTAGCCGCTTCCGCGCGGCAGCCCACGCCGCGGGAATCGCGGAAGAGGACGCATGGGCGCTCGCAATCGGAGAGACACGCCCCTTCTGAGCGGCGCGGCCGCGCCTCGCTGTCGGCGGAATGTCACGGGCTGCTCCTGATCCTCGAGCGGGCTGTCCTATCGTCCGGCACTGCAGGGAGGTGCGCGATGTCCGGCGGACCCGAATGGCTGGCGCGAGTGCAGGAGGAAATCCTCGAGCCGGAGCGTGCGATCTGCGATCCGCACCATCACCTATGGGATCACACGCCCATGCACGGCGAGCGCTACCTGCTCGACGAGCTGCTCGCCGACATCGGCAGCGGCCATCGCGTATTGAGCACGGTGTTCGTCGAGTGCGCGGCGATGTATCGCGCGGACGGGCCCGAGGCGCTGCGCATGGTGGGTGAGACCGAGTTCGTGCAGGGCATTGCTGCGATGAGCGCGAGCGGCGGCTACGGACCGGCGCGCGTAGCGGCCGGCATCGTGGGCCGCGTAGACCTCTCGCTGGGCGACGCGGTGGCGCCGCTGCTCGAGGCGCACATCGCCGCGAGTCCGAACCGCTTTCGCGGAATTCGGCACGCGTCGGCGTGGGACGCGAGCCCGGAAATCTGGAGGTCGCATACGAGCCCACCGCCGGGGCTGCTGCTCGATGCGCGCTTCCGCCAGGGTTTCGCGCAGCTCGGCAGGCTCGGGCTCTCCTTCGACGCCTGGCTTTTCCATCCGCAGATCGCAGAGCTCACGAGCCTCGCGCGCGCCTTCCCAAACACCACGATCGTGTTCGACCACTTTGGCGGGCCGCTCGGCATCGGTCCGTACGCTGGAAAGCGTGATGAGATCTTCCGCGAGTGGAAGGTCTCTGTGGCGGAGCTTGCTCGCTGTCCGAACGTGGTCGCGAAGCTCGGCGGGCTCGTGATGGCGATCAACGGCTGGGATTTCGAGAAGCGCGATGCGCCGCCGACTTCGCAGGCGCTCGCTGACGCTACGAAGCATTATTACCTGTACGCGATCGACTGCTTCGGACCCGAGCGCTGCATGTTCGAGAGCAACTTTCCGGTCGACAAGGTCAGCTGCTCGTACGCTGTGCTCTGGAACTCCTTCAAACGCATCGCAGCCAGCTTCAGCGAGGACGAGAAGCGCCTGCTCTTCCACGACACGGCCGCACGGGTGTACCGGCTGCAGAGCTGACGACCCAACACGGCAGGCGAGTGAGGACGCCAACTCAACCGCTATTACAGAAGGTCGCCTCACCGTAATCGGTTGAGAACGCGGCTACGCCGCGTTCTCTTGCTCATCGCTTTTCAGAATCACCTCAGCGAGATCCAGCGCAGCTGAGAAATAGCCCAGGCTCTCGTTTTCCGACACCTTTTGGCGTAGTTGCCCGATCCACTGCAGAAGATGTTCGTCACGCACTTTGGCCCGGAGCTCTCGGCGACTGCCAGGACCGCCGGAGTCTGACTCTTCGCTGGCCCACAGATGCGCCATGAGCCGTAGCTCGTTGCCAATGTGATCCGGCAAGTCCTGCAACGGCAGAGTCCCCGCATCGAGGAAGCACTGGCGCACCGCCAGCGTGGACTCTCCCATCAGCAGCCTGCCAACGACCTGCTCGGTGGCATCCTTTCCCTGGCCCAGCGGGAGCAGCCAGCGATCGCGATAGGCCGACTCGTAAGGCGTTACATACCGCGGATTTGGCACCACGAACAAATCCATGAACTCACGCTCCAGCTGGTCCAAAGCCTGCCCATCCGGACAGGAGATGCCCAGCGCCAGCGCCATCTGGGAGACGGCGTGCGCGCCTTCCGCGGTAGGAACGGTGCCGAACACCCCGGCCAGGAAGCCGTAGATGCGCTCCCGCTCCACCCCATTCGTCTCATTGATAGGTTGCACGCAGTCTCCCCGGGTTGAGCGCCATTATTCGTGACATTGCCGGCAGTCGTTGGCGGGAATGTAACCACTGCGAGGCGGCGGATTGCGCTCGAAGCTCGGCTTTCCGCCCAGATTGCCGAAGAACACGCTCTTCTTGGCTCCGTCTTCCATGTAATCCGCGTCGGGATACTTCCGTTTCAACGCCTCATAGTCGCCAAATTCGCGCGTGATCCCGAGGCAGGTGATGACGCAGGCCGGGAGCAGACCGGCTGCGAGCCGATGCGCGCACATGGTGCACTCGTCGAATGTCAGCGCGATCACCTGCGGCCTGACCGCCGGGTACGTGCCCTCTTCGTACTCGTACACCTCGTTCCATCGCTCACCGAGGCCCACATACTTGCCGACCCCCGCGACGGCTGCCGGCGAGTTCTCAAAGTTGTTTTCCTGCTTGCAGGCAAGCGAGCAGGCGTTGCAGCCGATGCACCTCTTATGGTCGACGTAGATTGCGGGCACGATGCGCGTCCCAGAACGGGTCGACTCTGTTCGATGCTCTCTGTCTGACATAGTGTTTCCCTTTCCATCGTCTGCCATGTTCTGCAGGTAAGCACTCAGGCCATCCGGGTGGTGGCCCTGCTATTTGTAGACGCGCACCGCTCCATCCTTGTGGGCGGCCATGCCGCAGATACGCTCGGCCTTGCCCGCGATGAACTGGCCATCATTGGTTCCCTTGCCCTGGGCAATCTGGCCCGCAGCCCAGTGGCCGAAGCCGTGAACCATTCCCACCACGTCAGGGTGAATGCGGCGGGTGACCTTGGCCTTTGCACGTGCCTTTCCATACTGGTTTTCCACCGTGACCAGGTCGCCGTCGCCAATTCCCAGGGTCTTGGCCCTGTTGATGTTGATCCAGAGCTCGTTCTCGCCGTGGAATTCCATCAGCCAGCGATTGTTCATGGTCCGGGACTGCGTATGCAGCGCCTCCTTCCAGTTGATGAGATGGAAGGGATAGCTGGCGCTCGGACCATCCTCGGTCGAGACGTAATCCGGTAGCGGGTTCAGTCCCTTGTCCAGCATCTGCTTGGAGTAGAATTCGAACTTCTTGGAAGGCGTCGCGAACCCGGTCGCCTTGTACTTGTCGTACTGGGTCTCTCCACCGATCCAGGTTGCACCGTCCATCGCCTTGAGCTGCGCCAGGCCGAAGCCGAGCCCGGCCACCAGAGCATCATCCATGAACGTCTCGTAGGTCACGTTGAAGGGATAGCTGTTGTATCCCAGCGCGAGCGCCAGATCTTTCACGAACTCGTACTCGGGCTTCTGTCCGAAAAGGGGCGGAACCACGGGTTGTCGTAGCGCCACCACCGGGAAGGTCACCCACTGCGGCAAGAGCTCGTAACGCTCCAGATACGTGGTGCCCGGGATGACGTAGTCGGCCATGAGCGCGGTTTCGCTCAGGTGGGTGTCCACGGCGACGATCAGCTCGAGATTCTTGAGCGCTTGCAGGCTTTTTGCGGTGTTGGGGACGGAGAACACGAAATTCTGCATGACGAAGACTGCCGCCCTGGGCAAATAGGGCAGGCCCGTGATCATGGCATCGCGCGCCTCGACGTAGACTCCGGAGGAGTGGGCGAAGGGATACTGGGCGCTGTTCTGTCGATCCACGCGCGGCGGCAAGGATGCCGGGGCAGCCGGCACCGCGAACTTGGGCCCTTTGCGCAGGGGCAGAACCAGCGTGCCTGGCTTGTCCACCTGTCCGATCAGTCCCGCCAGGGCGGCGATGGCCCGGCTGCCCTCTGCACCGTTCATGTGCTGGCCAGGCCCGGACCAGGCATCCACCACTGCGGGCTTGGTCGTCGCCAGCTCGCGCGCCACCTGACGGATCATGGTGGCAGATATCCCCGTGATGGGAGCAGCCCATTCTGGAGTCCTGGTCGCCACCAGGGCAGAGAATTCGCTGAAACCAACGGCCCAATTAGTCACGAAGTCGGCGTCGTAAAGCCGCTCGCCGATGATGACGTTGGCGAGCGCCAATGCCAGCGCACCGTCGGTTCCTGGCTTTATCGCCAGCCACCGACCGCCGTACTGCATCGCCTTCTGGGCGGTTTCAGTACACCGGGGATCAACCAGGACCAGCTTGGCGCCGTTGGCCAGTCCGTCGAGCACGATGCGGGGAAGATGGGCCCACTTCATTGCGCTGAGCGGGTTCCAGCCGAAAATCAGCATGTACTTGCTGTTCCGGAAGTCCGCCAACGGCCGGCCGTTGCCGAGTGTTTTCTCGAACCCGAACTTGCGGGCCACGTCGCAGAGGTTGGAGTGCTGCAAAAAGTTTGGCGTGCCAAAGACATTGCAGAAGCTTTGCTGGATCGGGACGCAGGTGTTGTCCTCCGTGAACCACACCACCTTCTCCGGCCCGCTCTCGGCCTTGATCGCGGCCAGCTTGACCGCGATCTCGCTGACGGCCTGCTCGTAGCTGATCTCCTGCCATCCTCCCGCCCCACGCGCGCCGACGCGCTTGAGCGGTCGCTTGACGCGGTCCGGATCGTATTGCGTCATGATGCCGGCGTTGCCCTTGGGACACATCCGCGCACCCGTGCTCTTCAAGCTCGCGAAGTCAGTCGAGATATTGCAGGTCCCAATCGGGTTGAATGAATTGGGCTCGATTTTGATCACCCGGCCGTTGTAGACCCGGGCAAAGATGCCCGTCGTGCCTCCGCACATGTTGCAGCAGGTGGCAACCCATTCGTCTTGCGCCACCTGAGCGGCCTGGGCTTCGGCCGAGCCGAGGCGTCGCAAGCCGATGAAGTCGATGCCGGCGAGCGCGGCCAGGCCGGAGAGCTTCAGAAATGTACGCCGTCCGATGTGAGTTCTGGGCATACAGGTCCTTTCGTTTTCTTGTGCCATTCGATTCCGCCGCAGCTGAAGAACCGTCTCGATGTCTGCTGGCAACCCGCTTCTTTCTCCTACACGCCACGAGACCGTGCGGGGGGCATGCCCGTTCCTGGCACTTTCTCAGGTGCCCACACGAATCGGAACGGTTCGCCTGCCGGCTTGTGATGGTGCTCACCGAGGGGCCGGCGAGGGGCCGCTGCCTTCAGCGCCCGTAGGCGCGGGCAATGGCCAGCGCCGCGACTTCTCCCATGGCGAAGGCTGCCTGGAAGTTGAGTCCGCCGATCGGTCCCTGAAGATCCAGCAGCTCACCGCATACGTACAAGCCCGGATAGCGGCGCACCTGGGCGCTGCCAGGATCGACGGCCGACAGATCCAGCCCCCCGGCAGTCACCTCGGCGTACTCGCAACCCAGGGTGCCGTCGATCGGAATGGGCAAGCCCTTGAGCGCCTCGATCAGGGCCTGGCGAAGCTCGCGCGTGAGCGCGTGGGCCCGAGGCTCAGGCCCGTTCCAACCGGCGCTCGCGAGGGCGGCCTGCAGCACCCGCCGCGGCAGCCCGGCCGGTAGCGCGCGCGAAACAAGCGGCGGCTTCGGTCGGGACGCCGCCGCAATCAACGCGGTCCGCAGCTGCTCTCGCGAATCCGAGGGACACAGATCCACGCGCAGGATGAACGCCACGGCTGCGTCGCCAGCGAGCGAACGAGCGCGCGACACAATCTCCGAAAGATCCATCGCTGCAGGACCCGACACACCACGGTGTGTAAACAAGAGCGGACGCCTGCGCCGACCGCGCTCGCGTCCGCTCGCGTCGTGGATGCTGACCTCGACGTCTTGCAGCGCCACGCCTGACAGCGCACGCACCCAGGGCGCCGGACTCGAGAGCGGAACCAGTGCCGGCACAGGTGCAACCAATGGCAGGTCCAGCGCACGCAGCCAGACATAGCCGTCCCCCGTCGTGCCGGTCTTCGGGTAGCTCATGCCGCCGACTGCGAGCACGACCTGCTGGCCACGTACGACCTCTCCGCTCTCGAGCTGCAGCGCAAAGCCTTTCTCGGTCAACGCCAGCGACCGTACCCCGGCATTCAGCCGCAGGCGGGCGCCCGACGACAGCAGCGCGCGCTCGAGCGCATCGCGCACGTCGCGCGCACGGCCGCTGCTCGGAAAGACCTTTTCGAGCGGCGCTTCCACGCTGGGTACGCCCCAACCCAAGAACCGCTCGCGGACCGCCATCGGCGGTAGCACCCGCAGTGCGTGCCGCAGGAATCGGGCGCCCTGCTTGCCGAATAGGCTGGCGGCACGAGCTGCGTCCAGAGTCGTCGTCAGGTTGCAGTGGGTGCCCCCGCTGGCAAGCACCTTGGTACCCGTGCGTGCGGTCTTCTCGAGCACCAGGACGCTCACCGTGGGCCCGCACAGCTCGGCTGCGCGCTGCGCGCACCAAAGGCCCGCTGCACCCGCGCCCACGACCACCAGGTCGGCTTCCTGCGAGTTCTGGGACGCCTTGCGCGCAGGCATATCGCGCGAGTGTGGGCTCCGTCGGAGCGGCACACAAACCCCGATCAGGTCCTGGCAGTCCGCACGGGTTCACGCTTCGGTCACGCCTATGCAATACTCCGCTCGCATGCCCCCGGGTCCGCAGCCCCCCATGACAAACTCCCCCTCGAAGAAAACTCCCGCGCCCATTGCGCAGCCTGCCGGCGCCAGCGGCTTCTCCGCGCTCGGCGTCGCGCCCGAGCTGCTGCTGGCCCTGACGACGCTCGGCTACGAAGAGCCGACTCCGATTCAGCGCGAGGCGATCCCGCCGCTGCTCGCGGGTCGCGACCTGCTGGGGCAGGCGGCCACGGGAACGGGCAAGACTGCCGCGTTCGCGCTGCCGCTCCTGCAGCGCACCGCCGGCATCAAGGTCAAGCGGGGCAGCCCCCACGCGCTGGTGCTGGTGCCTACGCGCGAGCTCGCAATGCAGGTGGCCGAGGCGATCCACCGCTACGGCAAGGAGCAGGGCGCCACGGTGCTCCCGATCTACGGCGGGCAGTCGATCCATCAGCAGCTCCGCGTCCTCGAACGTGGAGTCGAGATCGTCGTCGCGACACCCGGCCGCGCGCTCGACCATCTCCAGCGCGGCTCGATGAAGCTCGATGGCGTCCGGATGGTCGTGCTCGACGAGGCCGACGAGATGCTGGACATGGGCTTCGCCGAGGACCTCGAGGCCATTCTCCAGCGCACGCCCCCTGGCCACCAGACGGCCCTTTTTTCCGCCACGCTGCCGCCACGAATCCTCGCGATCGCCAAGCAGCACCTCGCCAATCCGGTGACGATCGCGATCGCGAGGGAACGCACCGCGGCGGGCGCGATGCCGCGCGTGCGTCAGGTCGCCTACGTCGTCTCGCGTGCGCACAAGAGCATGGCGCTCGGCCGCGTTCTCGACATGGAGACGCCCACGTCCGCGATCGTCTTCTGTCGCACACGCCTCGAGGTGGACGAGCTCACCGAGGCCATGAACGCGCACGGTTATCGCGCCGAAGCGCTTCACGGCGGCTTCGCCCAGGAGCAGCGCGATCGCGTCATGAAGCGCTTCCGCACCAACAAGACGGACCTTCTGATCGCAACCGATGTCGCCGCACGCGGCCTCGACATCGATCATGTCTCCCACGTCTTCAACTACGACGTCCCGACGGCACCGGACGCCTACGTGCACCGGATCGGGCGCACGGGTCGCGCCGGGCGTGAGGGCGTCGCCATCACGTTCGTCGAGCCGCGCGAGCATCGTCTCCTGCGCAACATTCAATGGGCAACACAGCAGAAGATCCAGACCGCTACGATTCCCACGTTTTCCGATCTGCTTCATCGGCGCCTCGAGCTGACCCGTGCGTCCTTGCGCGAGGCGGTGCTCGCGGGCGATCTCGACCCCTTCCGCAGCATCGTGGAGGAGCTCGCATCCGAGCTCGATCTCATGGATGTGGCAGCTGCCGCGGTGAAGCTCGCCCACGAGGCGAGCCACGCGGAAACCGAGGCCCGGGCCGAGGAACAGGACGTGAGCTCACAGCCGGCCCCCCGCGCCGAGCGGCCCACGCGAGCCGGGGCTCCCTTTCAAGCCCGCCCGAGCGCTGGCGTACGCAGGCCGCGCAAGGAAGGCGCACCCCCTCGCGGAGAGCAGACGCCCGGCGCCGAGATGGTGCGCATCTTCGTTGGTGCCGGTCGCCTCGATTCGATGCGGCCCGGCGATCTCGTCGGTGCGATCGCCAACGAAGCCGGATTGAGCGGCGGCGCGATCGGTGCGATCGAAATCGCAGACCGGTTCTCCTTGGTCGAAGTGCCTGCCGCCCGGGCCGAGGACATCATCCGTGCGCTGCGGGGCAGCACGATCCGCGGCAAGAAGGTGCCCGTGCGCCGCGATCGGCAGGCCTGAGGCCCGGATCAGTCGGCTGGGCTCTCGCCCGGCCGGATCCGGCTCGTTCCAGCGCGCGCTACCCGTCGGTATCCCGGGCGTGCGGTCTTCTCGGCCGCGACGGCCGCCTGGCGCCGATGGGCCTCGATCGTCTCACGCGGCGCCCGCGACGGGATGAGACATTGCGGCCCGTCCCCGATCAAATCTTCGCGTCCGGCCTGCTCGAGCGCGCTTCGCACCGTGAGCCAATTCTCGGGGGCGAAGAACTGGAGCAGCGCACGTTGCAGCTTGCGATCGCGCAGCTTACGCGCGGTCTCTACCGGCTTCATCGTGAGCGGGTCGAGACCCGTCCAATACATGCAGGTTGCGATGTCCATCGGAGCGGGGATGAAATCCTGTACCTGACGCGGGCGGTAGCCCCGCGCCTTCAAGAAGACGGCCAGCTCGATCATGTCCTCCAGCGTCGAGCCAGGATGGCTCGCGATGAAGTACGGCACGAGGAACTGCTCCTTCCCGGCGCGCTTCGACGCCGCTTCGAACTGCTCTGCGAATTCCTCGAAGCTGTTCCGCGCGGGCTTCTTCATCAGCGCGAGTACGCGATCCGAGACGTGCTCGGGCGCCACCTTCAGATGCCCGCCGACGTGGTGCGCGGCAAGCTCCTCGAGGTACTCGGGGTCCTTGCGTGCGAGGTCCATGCGGATGCCCGAAGCCACGTAAACCTTCTTTACCCCCGGCACAGCGCGGGCCGCACGAAGCAGCTCCTTCGTGGGCTCGTGGCTCGTGCCCAGCAGCTTGCACTGCGTCGGGTGGATGCAGGACAGACGCCGGCAGACGGCCTCCACGTCGGGGCGCGTGCAGCGCATCCGATACATGTTTGCCGTCGGCCCACCGAGGTCGCTCACGTGCCCTGAGAAACCGGGTGCCTCCGCGAGCGTCCGCACCTCGCCCAGGATCGATTCGGGGCTGCGGCTCTGGATCGCCCGGCCCTGGTGCATCGTGATGGAGCAGAACGTGCAGCCACCGAAGCAGCCGCGCATGATCTGCACCGAGTCCTTGATGGTCTGCCAGGCCGGGATCTCCTCGCTGTAACGGGGATGGGGACGTCGCGTGTACGGCAGGTCGTAGAGCGCATCCATCTGCTCTTCCGAAAGCGGCAGCGTCGGCGGATTCACGACGAGCATCCGATCGCCGTGGCGTTGGAGCAGCCGGCGCGCGTTCAGTGGATTGGTCTCGCGGTGCATGTCGTGCGTCATCACGGCGAACGCGCGCTTGTCGGCGACGGCGGTTTCGAAGCTCGCAAGCTCCACGTCTTCGGTCGGGCCGTTCGCGTCCTCCCAGCGCTGCGGCGGAACGGACTCGCTCTTGCCCAGCAGGTAGGCCACGCCGCGCAGGTCGCGCAGCCCCTCGACGCCGAGCCCGGCTTCGAGCCGACGCGCGATCTCGAGGATCGGCGCCTCGCCCATACCGTGCACGAGCGCATGCGCCTTCGAGGTGACGAGACTGCTCGGCCAGACCTTGTCCGACCAGTAGTCGTAGTGCGCAATGCGGCGCAGCGACGCCTCGACGCCGCCCGCGATCACCGGAACGCCGGGGAACGCCTCGCGGCAGCGTTGCGCGTAGACGGCAGTCGCGCGATCGGGCCGCAGGCCCGGGCGACCGCCCGGCGAGTAGGCGTCGGAGTTCCGGCGCTTCTTGTTCGCCGTGTAGTGGTTGATCATCGAATCCATGTTTCCGGCGCTCACACCGTAAAACAGTCTTGGCCGACCCAGCGCGGTCCAGGCCTCGGCGCTTCTCCAATCCGGCTGCGCGAGGATCGCGACACGGAAGCCGTTCGATTCGAGCCAGCGCCCGAGAATCGCCGCTGCGAACGAAGGATGATCGATGTACGCATCTCCGGAGACGAGTACGACATCGGCCTGATCCCAATGGCGCGCGCGCATCTCCTCGGCCGTGGTCGGCAGAAAGGCGGCAGCTTCGGCAGGGGGCGGGCGGCGCATGGGGAGCCATGATTGTAGCGTCGCGCCGTGCGCTGGGAGATCGAGCCTGCGCAGTGCCCTGGGCTCAACTTTGCCCCAAGGCGCTCCGATCCGGGCGGAGGCCTCGACGGCGGAAGTTGATGCATACTAAGGGGTCCGCCGGGCGGCGGAGAGGAGCGGGGGAATGCAGGGGCGCGACGCGCAGGGAGCGGGCTCGGTCCTGGTCACAGGAGGCGCCGGCTTCATCGGTTCGAATTTCGTGCGCTTGCTGCTCGAGCGCACCCGCGCGCGGATCGTGGTGCTCGACAAGCTCACCTACGCCGGAAGCCTGCGGAGCCTCGACGACTGCCTCTCCGACTCACGGGTCCACTTCGTGCAGGCAGACATTTGTGACCGGCGCGCCCTCGGCGCAATCTTCCACGAGTACCGCCCCGATCGCGTCTTGAACTTCGCCGCCGAGACCCACGTGGACCGCTCCATCGACGGCCCGTCCGCCTTCGTCGAGACCAACCTGGTCGGAACCTTCGAGCTGCTCGAGGCCGCGCGCGGCTATTGGCGCGAGCGCGAGGAAGAGGAGCGCAGCCGCTTTCGATTCCTCCATGTCTCGACGGATGAGGTCTACGGCTCCCTCGGCCCAACGGGCTTGTTCCACGAAGAGACGCCCTACGCGCCAAATTCTCCCTACGCGGCCAGCAAGGCAGGCGGCGACCACCTCGTGCGCGCCTACCTGCACACCTACGGCCTGCCGACGCTGATCACGAACTGCTCCAACAACTACGGGCCCTACCAGTTTCCCGAGAAGCTGATCCCGCTCATGACACTCAACGCGATCGAGGGCAGGCCCCTGCCGATCTACGGGGATGGCGCCAACGTGCGTGACTGGCTCTACGTCGAGGACCACTGCGAGGGCATCCTGCTCGCGCTCGAGCATGGCCGCGTGGGCGAGAAGTACAACATCGGCGGTGGCAACGAGCGCACCAACCTCGAGATCGTGGACCGACTATGCGAAACGCTCGAAGATCTGCTTCCGGCGAAAGAGAACGCGGCGCTGCGCGCACAGGGCATCGGCGCCTACGCAGCTCTCAAGAAGTTCGTAGCCGACAGGCCGGGTCATGATCGACGCTACGCCATCGATGCGACCCGGATCCGCAAAGAGCTCGGCTGGCGGCCGCGCCACGACTTCGAGTCCGGTCTCGAGCGCACCGTGCGCTGGTACCTCGACAACCGCGAGTGGTGCGAGGCCGTACAGGCGGGCAAGAACGCGCGCGAGCGTCTCGGCCTCGAAGCGGCGGAGACGGAGCCCGGCCGATGAAGGGCATCCTGCTGGCTGGCGGCTCCGGCACGCGCCTGTATCCGGTGACGCGCGGCGTCTCGAAGCAGCTGTTGCCGATCTACGACAAGCCCATGGTCTACTACCCGCTGTCCTCGCTGATGCTGGCCGGGATCCGCGAGGTGCTCCTGATCTCGACGCCGCACGATCTCGGGGCATTCGAGCGACTGCTCGGCGACGGCAGCAGCTTGGGGATGCAGATCTCCTACGCCGCGCAGCCGCGGCCGGAGGGCCTGGCGCAGGCGTTCCTGATCGGAAACGCCTTCGTCGGCGGCGACCGCGTCGCCCTCGCCCTCGGCGACAACATCTTCTACGGCCACGGCTTTCGGCAGACCCTCGAAGCGGCCGTGGCGCGAGCCCGGGGTGCCACCGTCTTCGGCTACCAAGTGCGCGACCCGGAGCGCTACGGCGTGGTGGAGTTCGGCAGCGACGGCCAGGTGCTCTCGATCGAGGAGAAGCCGAAGGCTCCGCGCTCGAGCTATGCGGTGACGGGGCTCTACTTCTACGACAACCGCGTCCTCGACATCGCGCGCGAGCTGAAGCCCTCCCCGCGTGGCGAGCTCGAGATCACCGACGTGAACGTCACCTACCTGCGCCTGGGAGACCTCCACGTCGAGCTCCTCGGTCGCGGCATCGCCTGGCTCGATACGGGCACTCACGAGTCGCTGCTGCAGGCTTCAAATTTTATTCAGGCCATCCAGGAGCGGCAGGGTCTCGAGATCGCTTGCGTCGAGGAGATCGCCTTCCGCAAGGGCTGGATCGGCAAGGAGGCGCTGCTCCGAATCGCCGCCGAGATGAAGAGCAACCGCTACGGCGCCTACCTCGCCGCGCTGGCCCATGAGGGAGAGGCCTCTTGAAGGTCCTGCCCACCGATTTGGCCGGCGTAGTCGTGATCGAGCCGGTCATCTTTCGCGATCCGCGGGGCTTTTTCGTCGAGACCTATCATGCCGAGCGCTACGGGGCCGCCGGCATCGATGCCAGCTTCGTGCAGGACAATCACTCGCGCTCCGAGCGCGGGATCCTGCGCGGCCTGCACGCGCAACAGCGATTTCCGCAGGCCAAACTGGTGCGGGTGATCGAAGGGGAGATCTGGGACGTAGCGGTAGACATCCGCCTCGGCTCGCCGACCTTCGGCCGTCACGTGGCGGTGACGCTCTCCGCCGACGATCAGCGTCAGATCTTCGTACCGATCGGCTTCGCCCACGGATTCTGCGTCCTCTCCGAGCGCGCCCAGATCGAGTACAAGTGCACGAATTACTACCACTTGGAGGATGAGCTGCACATCCTCTGGAACGATCCGGAGCTCGCGATCCCCTGGCCGGTGCAGACACCGACGCTCTCGGACAAGGATCGCGCCGCCCTGCCCCTACGCGCCCTGCACGACCGCCTGCCGCGCTACTGAGCCGCTGCGGCACAGCCATGCGAGGCGGCTCGCCACCCGAGCCGTCGGTGGGCCATCCCGAAATCGGGTTGATTTCTCCCTTCACTGAGTAGATGCTGAGGGGTGATCGCGAGCCGCGTGCCCGTCGGCACTGCGGAACGAAGGAGAGGGCTATGTACGGGACGAAGCGGATCTCGGAGACGGGGCGAATCATGCGTGCAATGCGACTCGTCGCTGCGGTAGGGGCGTTGCTCCTCGGCGCGGCGGGGGTTTCGATGGCGGCGGTCGATACGGATGGGGACGGGATCCTCGACCCGAGCGACAACTGCCTGCTGGTCAAGAATGCAACGCAGGCGGACACCAACGGTGACGACTTCGGAAACGCCTGCGATGCCGACCTGAGCGACGACGGCATCGTCAACTTCGCCGATCTCGCGATCATGAAGCGCGTCTTCTTCAAGCAAGACCCCGATGCTGACCTGAACGCTGACGGCGTCGTGAACTTCGCCGATCTCGCCATCCTCAAGGCGGCCTTCTTCAAGCCTCCCGGACCCTCCGGCCTGCTGCCCGCCGTGCTGCCCATCTTCGAGGTGAAGAAGAGCGGCCTCACGTCCGAGGAGGCGCGCCAGCTGGGTGATGCCTTCAAACTCGACGTCAAGGCCCTGCAGCACAGCGAGGATGGGTCCACGCATTTCGTGAGCGAGCAGCTCGCAAACGTCCCGATGCTGCCGGCCGGCGCACCCGGACTGGCGGCCGCCGCCAACCTTCCGCGCGACGAGGGAGGGATGGACACCTCCGCACAGGCCTTCGATGTCATTGCGATCCAGAAGCTCATGCCGCTCGGCGAACGAGAAGCCCGCGCGGCGACCGTGAACGGCTTCGCCGAGGCCAAGGTCCCGTTGCCGGGGGAGGGGGGGGCGGCCATGACGAAGGTCAGCCACACGACCCTGAACCTCCAGTCGCTCGACGGGAAGACCTCGTTCTCGCAGCCGATCGACACGTCGGTACGCTTCGACTTCTCGCTCGCCGACCGCCCGCTCCTCGGTCCCGGGGCCAAGGTCAGGCTGACGTACGCCCCGAACGGCGACGTCACCGGGCTCGGTTACGCCACCCGGGATCTGGCGGAGGGAAAGATGGCCCCGCTCACGAGCCCCTTCGACGCCCGGAGCGAGTGCGCCAAACACTATCCGGAAGGCTCGAAGCTGCAGACACCGCGGCTCGTCTATTGGGCGCCCGGACTGGAGCAGAACGTGCGGTCCATCTTCCCGCACTGGGAATGCCGGGGGAAGGGGCCGGCGAATGCAGAGCTGGTCCCCGCAGTCCTTCCGGCCGTCCAAGATGCGGCTCCGACCGCAACGATCGACGCATCGGTCGTGCAAGGAGCCGTCAAGGCCTCCGTCGGCGTCCGCGGCGGTACTCCCCCCTTCTCCTACTCCTGGCAGTCGCTCACCACCGAGCTCTCGGAGGAAGCCTCGAGCAATCCTTCGATCTCCTACGACGTGATGCCCCGCTCTCCGACGGACAGGGAGATCATCGCCGTGACGATCACCGACGGCAACGGACTGGTCGGGAAGGCCCGCGCCGTGCTGCCCATGGTGCCGATGGCCGCCATGAGCATGGCCGCGGCGACGCCGGCGCCGCTGAGCCTCGCGGCCCTCGACGTGGGCGGAGAATTCAACGTCTACGATTGGCAGTGCGTAAAACAATCGGCCGCCGGCTTCAAATCGGTCTTCGACGGCAAGGGCATTCCGATCCAGTTCCGGTGGACGGGAACGAACGCATGGGAGCGCGACTTCCGGCAGACTGGCGCGCCCACCAATGGCGACGATTCCAACTACGTCGACGACGTAGACCTGGCCTGGTACACGGGCCACGGCAGCCCGGGCTCATTCACGTTCGATAATTCGAGCCAGGACGACGGCAACATCGTCCCCAACGACGCGCGCTGGGGCGACCGCGATCTCGAATGGATGCAGCTCGAGTCC
>CAYGXT010000023.1:0-16331 GCA_964353695.1 uncultured Myxococcaceae bacterium | reverse complement strand
TGCGTCCATGCTTGCGTCGGGTCGCCTGCTTCGGTCGCTGCCTGGTCGCCGCGTTCTCGGCGCGCTCGCGCTTGGCCTTGCGCTCCTCGCCGCCGGCGGCGCCCGTGCGCTCACGATCGCGGATACCAACCCGGTCTTCTTGCTCGGAGGCGGGCAGTTCGGCTTCGCGAAGGCTGCCATCGACGCCGCCGGCCTTCCCGTCGCGGACACGGCCACATCGGCGGACTCTTTCCTTACCGCGGGCAACGCGATCTACAGCCCCGCGCTCTCCATCACGCAAAGCCTCGGCCCGATCTACCAGAATCCGCAGGCGGGCTATCTGAGCCCCGCCGCCGGCTGTCAGGCGGGAGACGTCTGCCAGACTCCGACGAATCCGTTCCTCGCGGATTCGACCTGGACCGTCACGAATAACTCGGGCCACGACATCGCGAGCGTGTTCCTGGTCTTCACGCGCGTCTCGCTCTCGGACGACTATCCGAGCTATCTGGACGTTCCCCCCGTGGCCTTCGATGGCAACCTCATCCAGATCCTCGAGTACACGGCCAGCGGCGAGACCTATTGGCTCGCAATGGTATCCCTGGGAGCGCTCGGTGACGGCAACGCGAGCGACGCGACGCCGGCGGTAGAGGACCCCCAGTCGACGCAGTTCAGCATGCGGTATATCGTCGGCGGCGACATGCCGTTCTCGGGCAACGAACAGGTGATGCCGCCGATCGGTGTATCGGGTCTCGAGCGTCCGGGGCCTCCCGTTCCCGAGCCCGGTACCGCGCTGCTGCTGGCATCCGGCCTGCTAGCGCTCGGGATGGCGAAGCGGTCTCGAGCTTGAGGCCGGGCGCCGCAAGGCGCTCCCCTCCGCGATTCCCGTCTGCGACCCTGCTTTGTGCATCGCTGCTACTGCTGCTGACCGCAGGGTCGGCCGAGGCTTCCTCAGCCGACGACACGCGTCGCGAGGCCGTCGAGCTGGTTCAGGCGCGCCGCTGCGAGCTGGCGCTCCCCGCGCTCGAGAGGGCCCGCCGCGACGACCCAGGAGATGCACGTCTTCCGCTCCTGGCCGCTGAATGCCAGATCCGTCTGCAGCGCTACGCCGATGCTCTGACGTCGCTGGCGCTGGTCAAGCGCCTCGATCCGAGACTGCCCGACACGGATCTCTACCTCGGCATCGCCCATTATCACATGGGCGATCTCGCGGCAGCGGCGCGTGATCTCGAGGCCGCACGCGAGACGAGCCCGGGCCGCGCCGATGGGGATCTCTACCTCGGCCTCGTCCTGCTGCAGCGCGGGCAGTACCGGGAGGGAGCGGCGGCGTTGGAACGTGCCCGCCGCAGCGACCCGCGCGCGGTCGAGCCGGTGGCCTCCTATTACGAGGCCATGGCCTGGGCGGCTGCTCGGGAGCCGGAACGGGCACGAGAGGCGTTCCGGCGCGTGCAGGAGGTTGCGCCGGAGACCGACTGGGCCGAGGCCGCCGCACGCGCGCTCGAGGCGGCTCCGGGCTGGGGGCCGAGGCAGTCGTTCGCGGAGATCTCTACGGGCGTCGAGTGGAATACCAACGTGACGCTCGCCGGCAGCGACATCACGCCGGGGGACATCTCGGGACGCCGCGACATCGACACGGTCTGGTCGGGCGTCGCCGGCACCGAGATCTATCGCGGCGAGAGCTTCTCCGTGGGCGCGCTCGCGAGCTATTACGGCAACGCACACACGCAGCTCTACCCCTTCGACCTCCAATACCCTGGCATGTCGATCTGGATCGACCAACGCCTGTCGGCCGAGACGACGCTGCGCTTCCAAAGCGACTTCAGCTATGCCTGGTATGGCTACCAGCCCTACCAGGTGCTCGGCGGGTTCGCGCCGCAGGTCTTCCAGAGTTGGCGCGATTACGGCGTCAGCTGGGCCTACGCGAAGTTCTACGGAGGGGATTACTTTCTCGAAAACTTCGACTTCCTGGATCTCGGCCAACCGGGCGGCTTCGGGCCACCCGGCGTGAACGAGGAGGTCGAGCGCAACCGTGATGGCTGGGGCCTCACGGCAGGGGTGATGCATACGCTGCCGGTGAAGCCGCTCGGCATCGAGCTGCGTGGCGGCGCCAACTATCTGCACTACTGGTCGGTCGGCCGGGAGTGGCGCTACGACGGCTACGAAGGCCTGCTCGGCTTTCGCAAGCCGCTGCCCTGGGACTTCATTCTCGATGGTCAGGCGGGCTTCGTCTACCGGGCCTTCTATCATCCCTCGACCTATCCGCAGAACAATACGCTCCCCCTCGAGTACGCAGGAGTGCAGCGCCGCGACGACGTCTGGCAGTTCGAGCTGAAGCTCGAGCGCCCGATCACCTCGTGGCTCAAGGCCTCGGCGCGGTACTACTACCTCGCCAACGGCTCCAACACGGCTGTCTTCAACTACCGGCAGCAGATCTGGGGCGGCTACCTGACCGTCTCGTTCCGGCAGCAATGAGAGGGCAGAGAGGCGGCAGGGCTCGCTCGGGAGCGCGGGACTTGCAGCGCAATCGGCAAAAGGCTCAGGAGCCGGTAGCGTCACCTGATCGACCCTCGATGCCACTCAAGAGCAGGGAGGCGAGTCGATTCGCCCCCCCAGGAGGTCCGCCTCGATGAGCCTTGCAGACAGCTCGCATCGGGTTGCTCTCGCCGTCGTCTTCGGATTCGGCGTGATGCTGCTGAGCGCGCCGGCACGCGCAGGGGAGGGCTCAGCCGAACCGGAGCAGGCCGCCACGTCGGATGGGAGCTGCGAGGCAGGCCAGGCGCGCGAGGGCAGCGGCTGCATGCATCAGATCGCGCCGCCCGGCGCCTGCGCCAGCGCGCGCCAGGGGAGCGCTGCGAGCGGTGGCACGGACGGTGGGGCTTGCGGCGACGGCACGATCGGCGCTGCGAGCGAGCGCTTCTCTCCGACGGACGTTGCTGCAGGCGGCTCGGACGCCTTAAACCCGCCGGCGCCCGGCCCGGGCCCGCTGCCGCAGCCGCAGCCCTGCGACATCGGCGGCTGCGGAGGTCCTGTGGGGCCGCCTGCCGGCCCGCCGCCTGCGCCCCCGGCGCCGCCGATCACGGTCAGAGAGTCGCCGGCGAAGCCCGATACGCTGCCGGGCCTGCGGTAGCCGCCTCGGGCTCCCGCCGTCCACGCGATGCCGCTGGGGTATGCTGCCCCGGATGACTCCGAGCGCCCTCCTC
This sequence comes from uncultured Myxococcaceae bacterium, assembly GCA_964353695.1. Lineage (GTDB taxonomy): Bacteria > Myxococcota_A > UBA9160 > UBA9160 > UBA9160 > MYXO. Next base: position 13,155 of record CAYGXT010000023.1, on the reverse strand, counting down.
CGGCCGGCCCTCGCGGCGAAGTCGGGCGCGCAGCACGGCCGCTGGCCGCTGCCGGAGCCGCTGCGCTCGCTCCGAGATGAGGTGGCGGCGCGCGCTGCCGAGCTGCCTACGCGGCTCAACGAGTACGGTGTCGACGACTTCGGCTTCGATCCCGTCTACGCGCGGCCGCTGCTGCTGGCCTCCGCACTGGTCTATCGCTACTGGCTCCGCGTCGAGACCGAAGGCATCGAGAACGTGCCCTCCGGGCGCGTGCTGCTGATCGGAAATCACGCGGGCAATACCTTCGCCTACGACGGCGTGATGCTCGGGATGGCGCTCTATCTCGAGGGCAGGCCGCCCCGCATCGTGCGCGGCATGGCCGAGTACTACCTGCCGACCATTCCATGGTTCAACGTCCTGATGCACCGCATGGGCTCGGTGGTCGGCACGCCGGAGAACTGCGTTCAGCTCCTCGAGCGCGACGAAGCGATCATGGTCTTTCCGGAAGGAGAGCGCGGCTTCGTGAAGCCCTGGAGTAAGCGCTACCAGCTTCAGCGCTTCGGTCTTGGCTTCCTGCGACTCGCCCTCGAGACCGACACACCGATCGTGCCGGTCGGTATCGTCGGCGGCGAGGAGCAGTCGCCGGGCATCGCCAACGTGCCCTGGATCGGAAGGCTCTTTGGCTCGCCGGCGTTCCCCATCACGCCGCTCTTCCCGTGGTTCGGGCTGCTGGGCTTCTTGCCGCTGCCGGTGAAGTTCCGCATCCACTTCGGAGAGCCGATGCGCTTCGAGGGCGATGCGAACGAGGAAGACGCCGCGATCGAGCCGAAGGTCGAGAGCGTGAAGACCGCGATCCGCGAGCTGATCCGGGAGGGGCGCGCAAAGCGCAGGAGCTGGTTCCTTTGAGCCGCGATGCGCGTGCGCTTCGCACCGCCCTCGCCATCACGGCCGTCTTTCTTGGCGTAGAAATAGTAGGCGGCCTGGTCTCGGGGAGCGTTGCGTTGCTGGCCGACGCCGGGCATATGGCGACCGACGTCGCGGCGCTCGCTCTCGCTCTCTTTGCGCTGAGCGTGGGCGAGCGCGTGCCCACGGCGAGCAAGACCTACGGCTACCGCCGTACCGAGATCCTGGCCGCGCTCGCGAACGGCGTCGTGCTGGCCGGCGTGTCGGTGGTGGTGGCGGTGGATGCCATCGGCAGGCTGGCGGAGCCTCCCGCCGTTCGCAGCGGTCTCATGCTGGGGGTGGCGGTCGTCGGCCTGCTCGCGAACCTCGCCTCGGCCGTCGTGCTTCATCGGGGGCATTCCCACAGCCTCAACGTTCGCGGCGCCTTCCTTCACGTGGTCGGGGACGCGCTCGGCTCGCTGGGCGCCATCGTCGCCGCCGTCCTGCTGATGGTTTTCGGCTGGCAGCTCGCCGACCCGATTGCCGCGCTCCTGATCACGGTGCTGATCCTCGTCTCCGCCTGGCGCCTCGTGAGCGAGTCGCTGGACATCCTGATGGAGGCCGCTCCCGGCCACGTGGACATGGCCGCCCTCGGCCGTGAGATGCGGGCCGTGCCGGGAGTCGTCGACGTGCACGACCTGCACGTCTGGACCTTGACGTCGGGCTACCACGCCATCAGCGCCCACGTGGACGTGGACGACGGCGCGCACGCAACGAGCGTGTTGCTCGCATTGCAGAGCCTCTCGCAGCAGCGCTTCGATCTCGAGCACACGACGTTCCAGCTCGAGCCGCGCGCGTGCGCATCCGTGGCGGAGCCCTGCGCTGCCTGTCCTACCCCTGCGGAGCCGCCTCCTCGTCAGCCTCTCTGCGCGACCCGCTGAGCCCGTCGCGCGCGGGCGTCAGGAGATCGAGTACTTCTGCATCTTCTTGTAGAGCCCCTCGCGCGTGATGCCGAGCTTGCGCGCGGTTGCGGCGCGGCGCCCGCTTTGGACGTCGAGGGCGCGGCGGATGAGCCAGGCTTCGATGCGGCCGAGCGTCTGGCGCAGCGTCTCCTCGCAAGTGCCCACGGCCTCCACGGGCTCGAGCACCGATGCCAGGCGCTCGGAGAAGTGCTGGGGCAAGAGCGGATCGCCCGGCTCGGCCAGCGCCAGCGCGCGCTGCACCTCGTTCTCGAGCTCGCGCACGTTGCCGGGCCAGCTGTGGGCGAGGAGCAGACTCGCAGCATCGCGCGAGAGCGTGCAGCCGTCCTTGCTCTCGCGGGCGCCGTAGAGCGCGAGGAAGTGGGTGCAGAGAGGGAGCACGTCCTCGGGGCGATCGCGCAGCGGCGGCACGGTGATGGGGAAGACGGCCAGGCGATAATAAAGGTCTGCGCGGAAGCGGCCTGCGGCGATCTCGGCGCGGAGCTGACGGTTGGTCGCGGCCACGAGGCGCACGTCTACGGCCCGTGCCCGTGTGCCGCCCACCGGGCGCAGCTCGCGTTCCTGCAGCACGCGCAGCAGCTTCGCCTGGAGCGAGAGCGGCATCTCGCCCACCTCGTCGAGCAAGAGGGTTCCACCCTCGGCGACCTCGAAGAGGCCCTTCTTATCCCTGTCGGCCCCGGTGAACGCACCTTTTACGTGACCGAAGAGTTCGCTCTCGAGCAGCGTCTCGGGGAAGGCCGCACAGTTGACGGCCACGAATGGTCGCGTCGCCCGCGCGCTGCGGGCGTGGATCGCGCGGGCCAGCACCTCTTTGCCGGTGCCGGTCTCGCCGCAGAGCAGCACGGAGGCCCGGGAGCCTGCGGCACGCTCGACCAGGGCGAGCGTTGCCCGCATGGCCGGGCTGCGTGTCGGGGCTGCGGCTGAGGCTTCCGCTTCGGGGCCCGACGCTCGCGTGTGTCGCGGGCGCTGCGACCTCCGGCGTACGAGTACGTCCTCGAGGCCCGCGAGCAGGGCGCCGGCCCCGCCTCCGGCCAGGATGACGGCGGCGGCCCCGGCCGTGGACAGCCTTTCTCGCAACGGGACGTCCGCGCTGTTCACGCGCACGAGCACGGGCGGCAGCGGCGTTTGACGTCGGAGCTGCTCGAGTGCCGCCAGCGCAGGCCCCTCGCCCGGCGCGGTCAGCACGATGGCGTCGAAGCTCTCGAGCGGCTGCGTCTCCGCGTCCCGTACGTCGCGGCTCCAGCAGAACTCGAGCGTCGGCGCATCGGCCACGAGGTCGGAGCCCATGTCCTCGCCGGGACCGATCCAGAGAAGGCTGCGAAATCCAAGCACGCGTATTCCTCCCGTACCCCCGCGGCAGGGAACTACAGCAAGGGGCGTGCCCGAGCTGCCGCGCACGTTCGTGCTCGCGAAATCGGGCCCAGGTATGGCCGTCGGACGCAGGTTTGGCGGCCACGGGCCGCCAAGTCAGGACGCTGCGGCCTCTAAGCGGGCCCCTTCACGGCCTCGACCGAAGGCCGCCGGCAGAAAACCTCCGGGTCGATAGGTTCGGATCAACATCGCGCCCGGAGCCTGCTTGCGGCACTGGCCTACCCACGACCGTCCGCTCTTCGCGGGAGTTGACCGAGCATCCCTGCGCGGGCGTAGAGTGCCCGCCTATTCAGGCCATCCGCGGACGGATGATGATATGGTGCGGGTCGTGCCCCTGAATTTGGTCCACTACGGGTGCAAGTTTTCGAGTCGGTTACGGTCCGGCACGAAGCATCCTCCAGCCCTGAACGCTGCCGGCGGTTGGTTCGCCAAGCTGCGGCGGGGCCTCGTGTTGTTGTAGTCCTCCCGGAAGGCTTCCAGCGTGCGTTGGGCGTCCTCGAGGCTCACGAACCAATGCTGTGAGAGGCACTCTCGCCGCACGGTCGCGTTGAACGACTCGATGAAGGCGTTGTCTCCCGGCTTGCCGGGTCTGCTGAAGTCTAGCTGCACCTGGTTCCAGTATGCCCAGTGATCGAGCGCCTTCGACGTGAACTCGGTCCCGTTATCGACGCGGATCCGATCGGGAAGCCTTCCACGCTTCGATCCAGCCTCGCTCAGCAACCTCGCCACGTCGCTTCCCGTAAAGCTCTTGGAGGCAAACAGGGCCACGCACTCCCGTGTGTACAGATCGATCACCGTCAGCACGCGAATCGCCTCCTTGGCAGCCAAGGTGTCGTGCATGAAGTCCATCGCCCACTGTTCATTCGGTGCCGCAGGCATCGGCCGCGCAAGGCGGACCGCTGCGCTGCGATGCCGCTTCGGTCGCTTGCGCTTGAGCGTGAGCCCCTCCTCGGTGTACAGCCGGTACAGACGCCTCTGCTTCACATCCCACCCCTCGCGCTGCAGGAAGACATGCAGCTGGCGGTAACCGGCGCGAACGCGTACCGCAGCCAGCTCCTTCATCCGCTGCCGTAAGGCTTCGTGGCGTGGTCGGACGCTGCGGTAGTGGAAGACGGATCTCCACACGCCCACCGCACGACAAGCGCGCCGCTCGGGGAGCTGGTACGCCACCCGCGCCCAGCTCACGACGGCCCGCCGCTGCGCCGACCTCACCATTTTTTCGCAGCGCGTCCTGCAGGATCGTCCGGTCAAGGCTCAGGTCCGCGACCAGGCCCTTGAGCTTGCGGTTCTCGTCGCGCAGCTGTCGAAGCTCGCGGAGCTCCGGGATGCCGAGTCCTGCGTACTGCTTCTTCCATCGGAAGAAGCTGGCCTGGCTCACACCCGACTTGCGGCAGATGTCCTCGACCGGTGTGCCGGCCTCGGCCTGCCGCAGCGCCATCGTAATCTGCTCTTCGGTGAACTTGCTCTTCCGCATCTGTCCGTCCCTTCGCCCCTCCCGCGGGGCTCTTGGCCGGACCTCAACCTACCTCGAAAACGAGAGTCCCCCTGGACCGAAAAACAGGGAGCCGACCCGACGCTCTACGCTCACGTCCGATCAGCAATCTGGCAAGTTCCCCCGGGAGGGCCTGCCCTCCAATGGCGGGGATTTCGAGCGGGCGGGCGCCGCGAGTGATCCGGGGCTCCGGCGCTCATGGCCCACACACGGTCGCGGCGTCGCGCGACTCTGTCAATCGAGCGCTCGCGAGATCGCCCGAAAGAGCTCGATGGTCTCGAACTCGCGATAGCCCGCCTCGTCGTTGGTCTTCGCGTAGTCGCTGAACGCGGACAGCTTGACGATCACCAGCCCCCGCGTTGGATTCACGTAGATGAATTGGTTGTAGACACCGATCGCAGAGTACTCGCCCTCGTCGCCCTCCATCACCCACCACTGATAGCCGTAACCCATCGGAAAGAGCGGATTCTCGCCGGGCATCAGATGCGGGGCATCGGGGGTCACCGAATCGTGGACCCAGCTCGCGGGCGCGATCTGCCCGCCCTGCCAGGCGCCGCCGTTGCGATACAGCTCGCCGAGCTTCGCGTAGTCGCGGGCCGTGGCGTTGAGACCGCCGAACGCCATCTCCATCCCCTGGCTGTCGACCAGCCAGAAAGCGTCCGATTCCATGCCGAGGGGATGCCAGAGCTTCTCCTGCACGTAGTCGGCGATCCCCTGACCGGTCGCGCGCACGAGCAACATCCCGAGTACCTGGGTGTCCGTCGAGTTGTAGTGGTTGTAGGTGCCGGGTTCTCGCTCGCGCACGAGAGTCGCCGCGAAGTCGTTGAACGACCCGCCGATTGCCATGATCCGACCGAATCGACCGATGTCCGAGTCGGGATCACCGTAGTCCTCGTTCCATCGCGCGCCGGACGACATCTGCAGAATGTCCTTGATGCGGACTCCGTCGTACGCCGAGCCCGCAAGCGACGGCACATACCGGGTGATCGGCTCCACGATGCTGCCGATCCGTCCCTCTGAGATCGCGATGCCGATCGCCGCCGAGACGAAGCTTTTCGCGACAGACATCGAGAGCCAGCGCACGTCGCGCCCGCCGGTCAGCCAGTAGTGCTCGAAGCGGACGGCGCCGTCCTTCAACACGAGCAGCGCCGAGGTGTCGGTCTCGGCGAGGAACTTCTCGGTGACGACGTCGCGCCCGTCGAACGGAAACGACGTGGGCAGAGCGATGGACGGGCCGTCGGTGAACTGGAACGGAATCGCAGCCGCCGTCATCCGGGCGACTGGATAGAGATCATCGAGCCGGTTGAAGTACTCGTACTGTTCAGCACCGGTGAAGAGCGAGGCCGCGAAGGCCACGCGCTCGAGATTTCTCTGATAGATCATCGCGAGCACGACGAGGGTCACGACCAGCCCGGCGCCCGCGAACAGCAGTGCTCTCTTCATCGGAGACCTTTCATGGAGGGCATCGATCGCACGACGCGTAGGAGAAAGAAACGGGCGCTCTGCGCTCACGTCCGATCAGCAATCTGGCAAGTTCCCCGGGGGAGAGCCTGCCCTCCAATGGCGGCTGTCCCGGCAGGGGGTACAGATCATCAACACGACACCCGGACCCGGGTTGCGTTGTTTCCCGATGATGGATCTAGTGAGCCTCTCCTGATCCACACAGGAGGGGATGCTATGAACTGGGACGCAATCGCCGCCATCGGAAAACTGTTGGGGCCCGTCTTGGCGCAACCGGGGTGAGCAAGCACCCCGACTGCGCGATTTCGCAAGCGACACGAGACCCGCGTCAGCTGGGGCGACACAACGCGCAAAGCTTGTTGCCGTCGGGATCGCGCAGGTAGGCGAGGTAGGTTTTGTCGCGGAATCCCGGCGGGTCTTCGCACGTGGTGCCGCCATTGGCAACCCCTGCCGCATGCCACGCATTGGCCTGCTCGGGCGACTTCACCGCGAAGCCGACCGTGCCGCCGTTGCCGCTCGTCGCGGGCTTGCCGTTGATCGGCGTGGTGATCGCGAACACACCGCCCGGGCTCATGTAGAAGTACCGATTCTTGTTGGCAACACCGGGGCCGATGCCGATCGCGCCGAGCACCGCGTCGTAAAACGTTTTCGAAGCTTCGAGATTGTTAACACCGACCATCACATGGCTGAACATCACGCTCTCCTTTGGATTGTTCCGTACGGGACTGTGTCGCGCACCGAGCCGCCCAGGCAGCCGATGCCGCAACCGCCTCGGGCATGGTAGCCGAACGAGGTCGGCTCGGAGATTTAGTACTCCGTGAGCTACTGCTCGGCTTGCCTCTTCGCGACGATCGCGAGGACTTCAACGTTCTGCTCTCGGACGGCATAGAACACCCTCGTTTCGCCTACGCGGAGGAGGTACTGCGGCTTCGTGATCCCACGCAAACGCTTGATGCGGCTCTTACTCGTCTTCTTTGGCTCGTGCCGCAGGTGCTCCTCGATGGCGTCCCGAACCTCGGAGCGGATAGGGGCGGGCAGCCTCCGGAGATCCTGGACCGCCTGCGGAGCCAGAACGATCTCGAACCGCATTATGGCCAGATTCTCGCCAAACCGGGCGGCCCAACAACCGGCTGCAACGGACCGGCTGCCGCATCGGGCCATGCGATCATCTGGGCCGGTGGCAGCCGCTCGCTGGCTTGCCTCGTAGCCGCCCGCTGGTTAGTACTGGCCAGCAACACGGGCCGCCGACCGCTGAGCCGGGATCCATTGTGCCGCGGGGCGGCAGGCCGGTTCGGCGACGACGAAGCTTCTAGCCTTCAAGACCCGCGCGAAGAGCGCATCTGGGCCACCGGCTGTATGGCCAGATTGAATTGGAAACGTTGACCACGTGTTGATCAATGCACAGGTTGTGAGGATCCTGGCCGAGCCCCAAACTCCCAGCCAACAGGAGTTCCCGTGCGGAAGGTTCGACTCGCCAACGAACGAGGCCGGAGCGAGCTCGGCTGGCTCTCGAGCGCCCACACGTTTTCCTTCGGCGAATACCACGACCACGAGCACATGGGCTTCCGCTCGCTGCGCGTGATCAACGAGGATCGCGTGGCGAAAGGAAAGGGCTTCGGCGCGCATCCCCATCGGGACATGGAGATCGTAACCTGGGTGCTGAGCGGCGCGCTGCGCCACGAGGACAGCATGGGCAACGGCTCGGTGATCCAACCCGGAGACCTTCAGCGCATGAGCGCGGGCACGGGCGTGGTGCACTCCGAGTGGAATGCGTCCGCCGACGAGCCCGTGCACTTCCTGCAGATTTGGATCGTCCCCGCGAAGGGCGGGATCCCACCGTCCTACGAGCAGCGAAGCTTCCCGGCGGAGGAGCGGCAAAACCGGCTGCGCCTGGTGGTCTCGCCTGACGGTATGGAGGGATCCGTGCGCATACACCAGGATGCCTCGCTCCGGATCGGGAGCCTCGATGCCGGCGCGAAGGTGAAACAAGCCCTCGCGCTGGACGCCGGCGCATGGCTTCAGGTCCTGCGCGGATGCGTGCGTCTCGGCGACCTCGTGCTCGACACCGGCGATGGGGTTGCCGTCGCGGGAGAGCCCGTGCTCGAGATCGCGGCTGACACGCCGGCCGAAATCCTGCTCTTCGAGCTTCCCTGAACCCGAAAAAGGAGAGACGAATGCCGCCCCTCGGAGGACCGACTGCTCCGCTTCACGAGCTGATCGCGCAACGCTGGAGCCCGCGCGCCTTCGCCGACCGCTCCGTGGCCCCGGAGGTCGTTGCCCGGCTCTTCGACGCGGGGCGCTGGGCTGCCTCGGCCTACAACGAGCAGCCATGGAGCTGGCTCGTCGCGCGGCGCGAGGATGCCGCCGCCTTCGAGCGCCTGCACTCGACGCTCATTCCGTTCAACCAGGAATGGGCAGGGCGCGCACCGGTGCTCGCCGTCTCGCTTGCGCGCATGAGCTTTGTGCGCAACGGGAAGCCGAACCGCCATGCCGGCCACGATGTGGGGCAGGCCGCGGCGCAGATCGCACTCGAGGCGGTCTCGCGGGGGCTCGCGATCCACCAGATGGCGGGCTTCGAGCCGGAGCGCGTGCGCGCGCTGTGCGCGGTGCCGGCCGAGTGGGAGCCCATGGCGGCCATCGCCATCGGCTATCCCGGCGATCCGTCTTCGCTGTCGGACGCGCTGCGCGAGCGCGAGGTCGCAGCGCGGGAGCGCCGGCCGCTCGGCGAGGTGGTCTTCGGGGCCACCTTCGGCGCGACCGCCGGCTTCCTGCCCGAGGCCGGGCGCTAGGCCCAACTTTCTCCGACGCGTTCTGCCCGTTCGTCATCACGGCCACTGGCGCGCTCGTGGGGCTCGCCAACCGACGGCGCGTGAGGCCGTCTCCAGAGGTATGCTGGTCTCAACCACGCGATGTCCGGTGCGGCCACCCACAGGCAAGGGTTCGATCCCTGCCGCCGCCCGGCGAGATTCGGAGAGAGCACATGGCAAACATACGCACAGGCATGGGACTTCAGCTTCGTTCGCTACTCAAGCAGGAGGGCATCCTCGAACTTTCGCTGGCCAGCGTCGCCACGCCACAGCCGGCAGCGGACGAAGTGATCGTCCGCATCGACGCCTCCCCGCTGAACCCGTCCGACATGGGGCTCCTCTTTAGCGCGGCCGACATGACCACGGCCGAGGCATCCGGCACGGCGGCCAGCCCCGTCGTGACAGCGAAAGTGTCGCCGGCTGTGATGGCAGCGATGGCCGGCCGCGTCGGGGAATCGCTGCCCGTGGGAAACGAAGGGGCAGGGGTGGTCATCGAGACGGGCACGTCTCAGGCCGCGCAGGCACTACTCGGGAAGACCGTCGCAATCCTCGGTGGCGCGATGTATTCGCAGTACCGCTGCATCAAGGCCGCGCAGTGCCTCGTGTTGCCGCCCGGAACAACAGCTGCCGAAGGCGCCTCCTGTTTCGTCAATCCGCTCACGGTGCTGGGCATGGTCGGAACGATGCGCCTCGAGGGCCACAAGGCGCTGGTGCATACGGCGGCGGCTTCGAACCTCGGCCAGATGCTCGTCAAGCTTTGCCTCGAGGACGGCGTGGGCCTGGTGAACATCGTCCGAAAGCAGGAACAGGTCGACCTTCTGAAGAAGATCGGCGCCGCATACGTGTGCAACTCGACCTCGCCGACCTTTCGGGAGGACCTCGTCGAGGCGCTCGTTGCGACGGGGGCCACCTTGGCCTTCGATGCGATCGGCGGCGGGAGACTCGGCGGGCAAATCCTCACGGCGATGGAGGTTGCAGCCAACAAGACGGCGAAGGAGTACAGCCGCTACGGTTCCACCGTCTACAAGCAGCTGTATATCTACGGGGGGCTCGACCGCAGCCCGACGGAGTTCAATCGCAACTTCGGCATGACCTGGGGTATCGGCGGCTGGTTGCTCTTCCCGTTCATCAAGAAGATCGGAGCCGAAGCCGCCCAGAAGTTGAGGGAGCGGGTGGCGGCGGAGATCAAGACCACATTCGCGAGCAGCTACACAAGGGAGGTCTCCCTCGCGGAGGCGCTGCAACTCAAGGAGATTGCGGTCTACGGGAAACAGGCCACAGGGGAGAAGTACCTGATCAATCCGAACAAGGGCCTGCGCTGAGGCGGCGTGGTCGGCGGGGGAATCGTGATGTCGGCTGACGAGAACACGAGCGAGGGTCCGCTGCTCGTCGAACGCGATGGCGCAGTCGAGACCCTCGTGATCAACGATGCTCCGCGAAACCGAATGAGTCTCGAGTTCATGGACGCGCTGGAGGCCGAGGTCAAACGCCTCGCGGATGATTCGGATGTACGTGCGGTCGTGATTCGCGGTGCCGGCCAAGAGAACTTCTCAGTCGGAATGGACCTCAAGCAACTTCCCAAAGGGATTGCGCGAAAGGGAAGCCTCGAAGCCCTGCTCGATCAGCGCCTTCAAGTCCTGAGCGCGATCGAGAATCTTTCGAAGCCCGTGATCGCCGTTCTCTACGGCTACTGTCTTGGCGGAGGACTAGAACTCCCGCTCGCATGTCACTTCCGATTGGCGGCGGCGGAGGGAGCCAAGATCGGATTACCTGAGCTCGACCTGGGTACGGTGCCGGCATGGGGTGGCAGCGCGCGTTTGACACGCTGCGTCGGGCGGGACCACGCCCTGGATATGATTCTCCGAGCGAAGAAGATCTCGGGGCTCGAGGCACTCCGGATCGGCCTCGTGAATGAAGTGTGGACAATCGACGAGCTCTTTCAGCGGGCCCAGGATCTTGCATTCGAGTTGGCCGAGATGCCGGCGGCCGCTGTGGGGGGAATGCTTCGTTGCATCGTTGGAGCCGGCGAGAAGTCACTGGCTGAGGGCATCGCAGAGGAGCGGCGCGCGGTGCTGTCGACGATGGGCACGCCAGACCAAAAGGAGGGGATCCAGGCGTTCCTCGAAAAGAGAAAGCCGCGCTTCAACAGTAGGCGGCCTGTCCTTCCATGAGCTACGAGCCAGCATCGTGTTGCCCGCGGAGGGGCAGGAGGAGACTGGTGGATTTCCAATGGATTCGGATGCATCGCGGCGGCCTGGCAGCGTGCGCTTGTCTTGCGTCGGTCGCTCTCTTCGTAGCGTTCGGCTGCGCGACCACGAGGGTCGTCGAGAGCTGGCGAAACCCCGATGCCAGGCCCACGCAATTCCGGAAAGTGCTCGCCGTGGCGGTCGTCGCCGACCCGGCGCTGCGCCGCCAGGCGGAGGACGAGATCATCTCACATCTACGCAGCCCCGACGCGCTGCCGTCTCGCGCGGTGATCCCCGACGCCGAGCGAGGGGACGTCGAGAAGGCGAAGGCTCGATTGCGCGCCGGGGGGTTCGACGGTGCCGTCGTGCTGCGGCCGCTCGGCGTCGAGGAGCGCGTGACCTACGTCCCGCCCTCATACGGGGCGGGTCCGTATTCGAGTTTCTGGGGCTACTACGGCTACGCGTGGGATCACTCGTACGACCCGGGTTATACGCGCGTCGACACGATCCTGCGCGTCGAGGTGCTCATCTACTCGATCGAGCGCGACGCGCTTCTGTGGTCGGGCGTCACCGAGACGTTCGAGCCGCAGTCGCTGCGCACGGTCGTGACCGACATCGCCGCCGCGGTCGTGACGGTGCTCGAGCGCGAGGGCCTGCTGATTCGCTCCGAGCCGTGATGGCGGTTCGGTTTCGTCTTGGCTTGGCCCGCCACCGCGCTGTAGACTCGGCCCTTCGACGAGTTCGGCCGTATTGCCGCCCGCAACGCGATTGTCGGAGGATCGCTGAGGCGAGCCTGGGGCACTGCATCCATCACCGTAGGGAGAGAACGTGGGCGGAGAACTGAAAGATCATCTGCGTTTCGAGCTGGATGAGGGCGTCGGGATCGTCACGCTGCATCGCCCGGAGCGCCTCAATGCCGTCACCTGGGATCTGGCCGCGGATCTGGTGCAGCTCTTCCGCGACCTTCGGCAACGCGACGAGGTACGCACGATCGTGCTTACGGGTGCCGGGCGCGCCTTTTGCTCGGGAGGCGACGCGCAATGGATCTCCGGCGCGGATGCGCGTGGGATGCCCGGGCTCTCGGAGGTGCCGCTCGAGCGCTACCAGCGCAAGACGCCCGCCGGACCCGTCGCAGAGTTTACGCGCATGATCGTCGAGGTGGACAAGCCGGTGATCGCCGCGATCTCCGGGCCCGTGATGGGCGCGGGACTCGCCTTCGCCCTGGCCTGCGACAGGCGCATCGCCGACCGCACGACACGGATGTGCGCGGCGATGGTGCGGCTCGGTTTCGCGCCCGACTGCGGCATCACGTACTTCCTGCCGCGCGTGACGAGACTCTCGACCGCGCTCATGATGGTGGAGACGGGAAGGATCCTCGAAGCCGACGAATGCCACCGCGAGGGGCTCATCGACGAGCTGGTCGAGAACGGGGAGGCCCTGCCGCGAGCGTTGTCCTACGCGAAGGACCTCGCCCGTGGCCCGAGCGTGGCCGTCGATCTCGCGCGCCGCTTCATCCACAAGTCGCTCACCTCGACCCTCGACGAGATGCTCGACTACGAGGCCGTTGCCTCCACCATGTCGGCCCATACGGAGGACGCCCGCGAGGGAACGGCGGCCTTCGTCGAGAAGCGCGAGCCGGTGTTCAAGGGGCGGTAGCGGAGCGTCGCGCCAGCTCCATAGCGGCGCGTGGCCCAGAGTCTCACTTCGCGGGCTCTTTCTCCACGAACAGGTTCCCCGACTCACACCAGACGCTGTCGGCCGGGTAGCCCGGTGGCTTGCGGTCGAGGTCCGCAAGCAGATACCAGCGCCACGGAGGGTCGCCGTGGTCGACGTATTGCCCGGTGAGTACGCCGGAAAATTCCTCGCGTCCTACGAAATGGGTGCCGGGGATCGCCGCGCCCCCGTCGCACTCCGCTCGCTTGCCGGCGAGATCGGCGTCGAAGCCGGGGCGGGCCGGAGCCGCTTCGCGCGGGTCGCTCAAGAGGCCTCGCCGGTCA
>CAYGXT010000022.1:0-16669 GCA_964353695.1 uncultured Myxococcaceae bacterium | reverse complement strand
CGCATGGAGTGGGCTCTGTTTCGGACGTGCACGCGCCGCTCCGCGCGCCGCTGGCCGCCGCTCTCGCCGCGAGTGTGGCCACTGTCGTTCAGCTCGCCGCGGTACTTGCCCTCGTGAACTTCTCAATCCTCGAGCGACTCGCACCGGCATTGGCGCTGGCCGGCGTCGTGCTGCTCGCCGTGGCGATCCTCGTCGCGCACGGCGGCGAGAAGCCTGCCGTACAGGCGGCGCCGGACGGGCGCCCTTTTGCGCTCAAGCCCGCTCTCGTACTGGCAGGCGTCCTCACCCTCGCTCTACTCGTCGCCCGCACCGGCACCGCCTGGCTCGGTGGTCGCGGGGCGATTCTTGCCTCCGGCCTTGCCGGCCTCGCCGACGCCCACGCCGGCTCCCTCGCCGCAGCAAGTCTCGCGGCACGCGGCGAGCTCGCTGCACCCGAGGCGGCACTGGCGATCGTGGCCGCGCTGGGGACGAACACGGCGGTGAAGGTGGCGCTGGCGTTTGCGGCGGGTGGGGCAGGTTTCGGCTGGCGGTTCGCGGCGGCGATCGCGGGGGCGGCAGCGGCGTTCGGGATGGGGATGGTTCTCGGCCGCTAGCCGCGCGCGCCAGAGAGAGCTGCGCCACAGACGGGGTAAGCTGACCCATCGGCGCGGGCACGGAGGTGACGGTGGCTCTGGAACGAGGTTTTCGTGAGCAGATCGAAGGAGCGCTGGCGCGCGCCTTGATGCGGCTGCCGGCGCCGGTTCTTCGTCTCCTCTGCGGTGGCCGCGCGATTCACATCGATGGGCAGGAGCTCGACGCGCAGATGCAGCTCGCCTGCTTCCTGCTCGCTCACTCGGGGCATCCATCCTTCGAGACACTCCCGCCGGCGCAAGCGCGCGCCGACATCCGCCGCACGGCGGCGGCCTTCGAGGGCGCACTGCTGCCGCTCGCGAAGGTGGAGGAGCGGCGGATCCCCGGGCCTGCGGGCGAGATCCGCGCCCGGCTCTACCGGCCCTTCGAGAGCGACCTGCCGCGGCCGCTCCTCGTCTATTTTCATGGCGGCGGCTGGGTCGTCTGCGATCTCGACACACACGACTCGTGCTGCCGCTTCCTTGCGCTGCACGCCGCCGTGAACGTGCTCTCGATCGACTATCGGCTCGCGCCGGAGCATCGCTTTCCTGCGGCGGTAGAGGACTGCGTCGCGGCGTTCCGCTGGGCGGTCGAGCACGCTGCGGAGCTCGGCAGCGATCCTGCGCGCGTAGCGGTCGGCGGCGACAGCGCAGGCGGCAACCTCTCCGCGGTCGTCTCGCAGCAGACGGCGCGCGAGGGCGGGGCGAGTCCAGCGTTCCAGCTCCTTCTCTATCCGGTGACGGATCTCTCGACGAAGCACGAGAGCTACCACCTTTTTGGCGAGGGCTTCTTCCTCACGGAGAAGCAGATGGACTGGTATCGCGGCCACTATCTCCCCGACGAAGCCGCGGCCCTCGACCCGCGCGCGTCGCCGCTGCTGGCGGAAAACCTGCGCGGCCTTGCGCCGGCCCATGTGGTCACGGCAGGCTTCGATCCGCTGCGCGACGAAGGCGAGCTGTACGCGAAAAAGCTCGAGGCCGCGGGCGTGCCGGTTACGCTTCGGCGGCAGGCGGGCCTCATCCACGGCTTCGCGAACGCCCCGGACATCGGCACGGCGTCGCGGCACGCGATGCAGGAGATCTGCGTCACGCTGCGCAGGGCTCTCGATCCGGGCGGCCTCTGAGCCCCGCATGCGAGCCGAACCCGTGGGACTTGCCAGTCAGGCAGCTGGGCTCGATGCTTGCCCCGTGCTCGACCTCTTCGACGAGCTTCGCGCCCTGGTCATGGCCCTTAGCGAGGCGGGCATCCCCTACGCCGTCTGTGGGGGGCTCGCGGTCGCGATCCACGCGCGCCCGCGCGCGACCGTCGACATCGATCTTCTGTTGCTCGCGGAAGACGTCGATCGCGTCCGCTCGCTGGCGAACGAGTGCGGCTACCGGATCGAATCGGGGCCCCTCGTCATCCGGAGGGACATCGTCGAGATCCACCGCTTCTCGAAACCGGATCCAGAGACCGGGGATCTGCTGTCCCTCGATCTCCTTCTGGTGACGCCGGCCTTGCAGGAGATCTGGAGGGGGCGTGAGGGAATCGCATGGGAAGGCGGCACGCTCTCGGTGGTGTCCCGCGCTGGCCTGATCGCGCTGAAGCGCCTGCGCTCGAGCGGGCAGGACTTGGACGACATCCTGGCCCTGGAGGCGGGAGACGATGAAGCCTGATATGTCGCCGCAGGCGGTGACGCTGCGTCTTCGCCGTACGTCGCAGCTTCGGCGCCTCTGCCTCTCACTCGCGAAGGCGAAGCCAGCCAGGGCGAAGAAGCCGCCGACTCCTCGCGACCCAGCGCGCTAGTCGTCGTCCTCGCCAGTTCCCTCCAGAGCATCCTGCACCTTCGCGCGTACGTCGTCCATGTCGAGAGCCTTCACCTGTTGCAGCAGGTCCTCGAGCAAGGATGCCGCGGGCGCGCCGGGCTGCGCGAAGACGAGAGTCTTCTCGCGGAAGATCATCAAGGTGGGAATGGAGCGGATCTTGAAGGCGCCGGCGAGATCCTGCTCCTCATCGGTATTGACCTTGCCGAAGACGACGTCGGAATGGGTCTCGGAGGCCGTATCGAAGACGGGCGCGAAGCTCTTACACGGGCCGCACCAGGGAGCCCAGAAGTCCACGATCGCGATGTCGCTACCGAGCACGATCTGCTCGAAGTTCTCCCGGTTCAGCGCAACGGTGGCCATCCAACCTCTTCCTTTCTGACGCCCAGCGTGCGCCGGTACGAGCAAGGCGCATGGAAGCACAGGTTTCGGGCAGCAGCCCGGGCAAGGATTCCGAGGGTTCTCCGCGCAGCCCTGAGAACGTCTCAGGTCTTCCCCGGAGCCGAGGAGGAGGCCCGGCTCAAGGCGCCGTCGTGAGCCTCCGATTCGTCTTCCCGTGGGTGTCCGACATTCTCGGCAGGCGGACTTGCGTACCGCGCGCGTCGCGCACGGGATGCGTGCGTGCGCAGGGCACCGCCCCTGAGTCTGCTCGCTCGCGCTCTTCGCGACCTCCTCGATGGAGGTCTCGCGCCGGACGATCCGCGCCGCGCCGACGGTGCCTTTCTCCGGCGCATGCGGACGCAGAACGGCTGCTGGATCATTCTCAATGTTGCGTGCCCAGTGACGATCTACACGTTCTTCCGGGTCGGCGACCAAATCGCCGGCTTTGCCGTGCTCGGAAGCCTGCTGCTGACGCTGTTCCTGATGTGGAAGGTGCGGCGTGGCGACGACCTGACGCGTGCCACCCATCTTGGCAACCTCAACTTCGTCCTCCTACTCGCGCTCTTGCAGACCCGACTCGGGGGTCTCGAGGCGCCAAGCTCCGGCTGGGTCATGGTGCCGGCGATCTACGCGGGTCTGGTCATCGGGATGCGCGCAGCAGCGTTCTACGCGGCGCTCGCCGCCTTTCAAACTCTCGTCTTTGCTGCGCTCTGGTTCGGTGGGATCCAGCTCGTTTCGGCGGTTCAGGGCGATCTCCTTGCGGGCTTCGCTGCTTTCGGTCAGATCCAGCTCATCGTGGTGATCCTCGCCATCGTCTACGCCTTCATCTCGGCTCAGCGCCAAGCGGAGGCTGCCCTGCAGGCGACGAACCGCGATCTCGAAGCCTCGCGCGACGCGGCCGAGCAGGCCGCCCGCGCCAAGAGCGAATTTCTCGCCAACATGAGCCATGAGATCCGCACGCCCATGAACGGCATCATTGGCATGACGGAGCTCACCCTCGAGACGAAGCTCAGCTCCGAGCAGCGCGAGTATCTCGATGTGGCGCGCAACTCGGCCGACGCCCTCCTCGCGGTGCTCAACGACATCCTCGACTTCTCGAAGATCGAGGCTGGAAAGCTTGACCTCGAGGCGATCCCCTTCAGCCTTCGGGACAGCGCGGCGGACACGCTCAAGATGCTCGCATTGCGCGCTCACCAGAAGGACCTCGAGCTCATCTGGGAGGTCGACGACGATGTTCCCGACGGCCTGATCGGCGACGCGGGTCGTCTGCGCCAGGCCCTCGTCAACCTGACCGGGAACGCGATCAAGTTCACGGAGAAGGGCGAGATCGTGCTCCATGTTGGGCTCGAGAAGCAGCTCGGGGACGTAGTAGAACTCCATTTCTCGCTGCGCGACACCGGCATCGGGATCTCGCCCGAGCAGCAAGGCCGCATCTTCTCGGCCTTCACGCAGGCCGACGGCTCGACCACGCGAAAGTTCGGCGGCACGGGCCTCGGCCTCGCCATCTGCGTTCAGCTCGTGGCCCTGATGGGGGGGCGTATCTGGGTCGAGAGCGCGCCCGGCCTTGGGAGCACGTTCCACTTCACGGCGCGCTTCCCCGTGGACGAAGAGGCGGCAGGGCGCGGCTCCGTCAGCCCGCCCGAAGAGCTCCTCAACCGCGTCGTCCTCATCGTGGACGACAACGCCACGAATCGACGCATTCTCGAGGCCAACCTGCGGAGCTGGGGTGCGCGGCCCGTCTCGGTCGCCAGCGGTCGCGAGGCGCTGGCCGCGCTGCACGCAGCGCAGGCGCGCCACGATCCCTGCGACCTCGCCCTGGTGGACCTCCAGATGCCGGAGATGGACGGCGTCGAGCTCGTGGGGAGGATCGCGAGCGACCCCGATCTCGCGGGCCTGCCGATGGTGATGCTGAGCTCGGCGGGCAAGGGCGAAGATGCCGTACGTTGCCGGGAGCTCGGCGCGGCCGAGTACCTGGTGAAGCCGGTTCGTAACACGGACCTGATGCGCGCGCTTCAGTCGGCGCTCGGGGCCTCGCGGGCTGCGAGGGCAGACAGCCAGATGGACGACGTTTGCCTCGAGCCCATGCAGGCTCCCGGGACGCTCGCGCTGGTGGCTGCCGGAGCGATCGCGCCGCGCGCTCTTCGCATCCTCCTCGCCGAGGACAACGTCGTGAACCGCAAGGTGGCGTGCAGCCTGCTCGCCAAGCAGGGCCACTCCGTGCTCGCCGTCGAGAACGGGCAGGAAGCTCTCGAATCCCTGGTCCACGAGCGCTTCGACGTGGTCTTGATGGACGTGCAGATGCCGGTGATGGACGGAATCGAGGCCACGATTGCGATCCGGGCGCGCGAGCGCCTCGAGGGTCGGTATACGCCGATCGTGGCCCTCACCGCGCATGCCATGAAGGGTGACCGCGAGCGCTGCCTCGACGCCGGCATGGACGACTACGTGTCGAAGCCACTTCGCTCGGCTGAGCTGCGGGCGGCCTTTGGCCGGCTTCCGGACCACGCCCCACTGCCGGAGGCGCTGGCGGGCGGCATCCGCTGAAATCAGCGGCCCTTGCCAACCTCTCAGCCGGCGCGGGCGAAGTCTCGCACGAAGAGAGGGGTGAGCGCCGTGCGGGCTGCGAGGTCGCGCATCTCCAACTCCTCGGGTGCACGCTCGAAGCGGCGCGTGGCCTCGAGCGTGCGAACCAAGAGCGTCGCGTCGCTGGCGGTGTTCACGAACACCTGGGGTTTTGCCAGCACGAAGTGTACGGCGCGGTCGATGTCTCGCTGTTCCTCGAGCGGTTCGTACCAGGTCGTGCGGGCGGGCGCTTTGCCGTCGGGCCAGCGTCGGCGCGCGATCGCCTTGATGGTCTGGACCGCAACATTGCGGTCGCGGCCAATGGCGAGCAGGGCCTCGAAGTCGCGGGCGTACTCGGCGTCCTGTAGGGCAATCCAGCTGCACGGCAGCAGCACCGAGTCGAACGGGAAGTGCGCGAGGCTGCGCAGGTGCATGGCGGCTACCCGCGTGCCGTGACCCGTCACGCCCAGAAATCGCACGAGCCCCGCATCGCGGGCCTCGATCGCGGCGCGCAGCGCGCCGTGCGGGCCCATGGCCAACTCCCACTCGTCGGGCTTCACCAGATTGTGGAGCTGAAGCAGATCGACACGGTCGGTTCGCAAGCGGTCGAGGGAGCGGCGAATCTCGTCGCGCGCACCGGCGTAGCCGCGCTCGCCCGTTTTGGTGGCGAGGAAAAAGCGTTTGCGATGCTCCCGCATCCAAGGCCCGATGCGAAGCTCTGCGTCGCCATAGGACGCGGCCACGTCGATGTGGTTTACACCCCACTCGAGAAGAACCTCGAGCGTGCGATCGGCCTCGTCCTGCGTCGCCGTTGCGAGCGCCGCGCCGCCGAAGAGGACGCGCGTGCTCTCGTGGCCTGTGGCGCCGAAGGGGAGTCTGGGGAACATGATCTCCTCCAAGAGGCCTCTCAGCCCATCGTATCGCGAATCGGCTCCCGGCAGCGCGCGTCGTCCACCGCCGGCCGGTTCACCAGCGTCGCCACCGGGTAGGCCTCGAAGCCCGCGGGATCGGGCGGCGCCAGCAGCTCGTGCAGGCGTTCCAAGGGCGTCGCGGGGTCGAGCCATGCCGAGCAGCTCCGGCCGTCGAGGATCAACGGCATACGTTCGTGGATCGGCCGCAGCAGCCCATTGGCATCCGTCGTGAGGATCGTGAACGATGCGATCTCGTCGGGCTGCCCCGCGTGCCAGACGTCGAAGAGGCCCGCCATGCCGAAGGGCCACGCATCGCTGCGCCGCACGTGGAACGGCTGCTTGTGTAGCCCGGCCGGCTTCCACTCATAGAAGCCGTCCGCGGGCACGAGGCAGCGCTGTCGCCGGAAGGCGTTCCGGAACGCTGGCTTCTCCCCGACCGATTCCGAACGCGCGTTGATCATGCGGCTGCCGATCTTCGGATCCTTCGCCCAAAACGGCACGAAGCCCCAGCGCCGGAGCTCGAGCCGACGACCCTCGGGCAGGGCCACGATCACGGGCGCGTCCTGCGTCGGCGCGATGTTGTAGCGGGGCTGGAACTCAGGCTCGTCGCTGAGCTCGAAGACCTCTGCGATGCGAGCCGGGGAGACGCCGAGGCTGTAGCGGCCGCACATGGCGGCAGTTTCGCACGCCCGGCAGGGCTGGACGAAGGGCTGAGCGCCCCGGCTGCGGCGCAGACCGAGCCACGGCCGGGGCGCGAATAGGCCGGCGGCGGGCGGGCGATCTCGACGACTCCATGCGAGTGGCGGAGCCCTCGACGCCACGGAACCCGGCGCTCGACGCTGGCGGCTACTTGCCTTTCTTGGCAGGCGCGGCCGGAGCGGGCTTTGCCTTGCTGGCGGCGACGGACGCCTTCTGGCTCTTGCCCGCCGTTTCCTGCTTCTTCTGTCGGTCTTTGGACTTCGGAGACTTATCGCCCATGAAGCACCCCCAGAGGTTCGAATGAGTAGAAAAGGATGGACTGCTTTCGACGGTACCACCTCCGCTACCGATAGGCAGGCCAGCAGGCCCCTCCTGGCAGGTGGGAGCATGCGACCTGGGAGGGGGGGCTTGACATATGCACCTATGTGCATCTATACATTAGACATGACGAGCGAGAACAGCCTGAACGCCCTGAGCCGCACCGCCCGCATCAAGGCCGCTCGCGAGCTGACGTCGATCTTCGACTCGAAGCTGTTCAAGGCCCTCTGCGAGCCGGTGCGGGTGGAGATCATGCGGTTTCTGACCGTCGAGGGACGCTCGGACGTCTGCACCATCGCCGGCCACTTCCCGCAAGACGCCTCCGTCGTGTCGCGCCATCTGGCCGTTCTGCACGGAGCGGGGATCGTCCGGCGGAACAAGGAAGGCCGCCACGTCTTCTTCGAGGTGGACGGCCCTGGCGTTGCCGGTCGCTTGGAAAAGATCGTCTCTCGATTCCGCAAGATCGTGCCCCTGTGCTGCCCCGGGGCCGAAAAGTGATCGTCATGCAGAGGATTGATGCGCTGGTGCGCATGAGTACATTCACCACGGAGCAACCTCATGGATAGTCGACCGTACGCGCCTCGCAGCATGCGTCGCGTTGCTGCGGCGCTGCTGATCACTGGCGTCGCGAACGCGATCGTTTACGCGGAGATGATCGCCCGGGGCTATCCACTGCGGCCCGGGCATCCGGAAGCGTTTCGCGATCTGCAGCGCGCGATGACCTGGGCCGACGCTTACATGACGCTCATGGTCCTTGCGGGAGCCGTAGGCCTGTGGTCGGACCGTTCTTGGGGAAGGCTCTTCGGCATCGTCGGAGCGTCAGCCCTCGTCTACATGGGCATCCTCGACGTGGCCTTCTTGACGCAACACGGCATGTACGCCCGACCCGACTCTGTCGTGCTGATGATGATCGTCGTGGACGCGTGGGCTCTCGGCGTCGGCACATGGATCCTCTTCACTCTGATGAGAACATCGATAGAACAAGAAAGGAGAGCGTAATGCACGATACACGGCGCCCGGAAAATGCAGACGAGGTCCGGGACGAGGTGCAGAAGGGCTACACGCGGGTCGCCGAGCAGGCCTCGACGTGCAGCGGCGGGGCCCTCCCGCACGCGGCCGAGGTGGGCCGAAAGATCGGCTACACCGAAACGCAGCTCCAGAGCGTCCCCGACGGGGCGAACCTCGGCGTCGGCTGCGGCAATCCCACGGCGATCGACACCCTGAGGCCGGGCGAGGTGGTCGTGGATCTCGGCTCGGGCGCCGGCATGGACGCGTTCCTGGCGGCGAAGCAAGTCGGCCCGACGGGGCACGTCATCGGCGTCGACATGACCGACGCGATGCTCGAGAAGGCGCGGGAGAACGCCCGGAAGGTCGGCTGCACGAACGTCGAGTTCCGCAAGGGCACCATCGAAGACCTGCCCTTGGAGAGCGAGAGCGTCGACGCCATCATCTCGAACTGCGTCATCAACCTCTCCCCCGAGAAGCACAAGGTCTACCGCGAGGCATACCGGGTGCTCCGACCGGGGGGAAGGGTGATGGTGTCGGACATCGTCCTGGAGCGGCCCCTGCCCGCCGAGATCCTGCAGAGCGTGGACGCCTATCTCGGCTGCGTCGGAGGTGCGAGCCTGCGCAGCATCTACCTCAGGACGATCGAGGAGGCGGGGTTCCGCGAGGTGCGCATCGTGCGCGAGGCGCGTTTTGCCGACGCGATCGCGCTCGACGACCCCCAGGTGTGCGAGGTGATGGACCGCTTCGGCATCACGCTCGAGCAGGTGAAGGATTACCTCGATGCCGTCACGAGCCTCCACATCTTTGCCGTCAAATGAGGCCTGAGAAGCGCTTCCGAGGCTGACGCTCACGCGGCGCGACTTCCTGCAGACCGCTGCCGCCGCAGTTTGCGTTCACGCGCTGGAGCGCGTGGCGGCGTAGTAGACCAAGCCTCCGAAAAGCGAGCTGCGTCGCTCGGTCTCCTCGGCCTGCCCGAACCCGGCCTCGCGCATGCTCGAGGTGAGCGGATGCTCCGTGTTCGCGCGCAGGCTCTCCTCGCGGTGCACCAGGTGCGCGAGGAGAGCGCCCAGGCCGTGCCCACCGCCGAAGTCGAGCAGGTGGAGCACGCCCCCCGGCCGCAGCACGCGGTGCACCTCGCGCAGCACGGCAGGCTTCTGCGCGGCCTCGAGGTGGTGGAACATGAACGAGGACAGCACGCGGTCGAAGCTCTCGTCGGGGAACGGCAGCGCGTCGCCGAAGCCCTGCTCGAGCCGGAGCGCGAGCCCAGCGCCCTCGGCCTTGCGCCGCGCGCGCGCCAGGGCCTTCGCGTCGGGGTCGAGACCGACGATCTCGATGCCTGGCTGCGTACGCTTGCTGAGCAGCGTCAGCGCGCCCGTGCCGCAGCCCAGGTCGAGCACCTGCTGACCCGGCTCGAGACCGGCCTGCTCGACGAGGCGGCGCAGGGCAGACTCCATCCTGAACAGGCGGGCGAGCGGATCGTAGAGCGGCAGCAGCCAGTCACGTCCGGCCGCGGGAACGAAATGCCGATGTTTATCCGCCATGCGTCACCCTAGCGTGAGCCCGGAGATCGCGCGACCCGTGCGGGTCGCGCGATCTGTGCGCTCAACGCGAGGCTCAGCTGCGGCGTCGGCGTTTCCCCGCCAGGCCGGTGCCCGCCAGGCCCAGCCCCAGTAGCAGCACGGACGAGGGTTCCGGCACCGCGGGTGCATAGGTGCTGTACGTCGGTGAGAGCGATAGCGATGTGCTCGGCCCACTGAGAAGATCAAAGCGGGCGGTCTTTGCAAAGAACGTCGCATCGGTGTGCAGGAAGAAGAAGCGCGACCCGTCCAAATCCCCGGTCTGCACAGCCGGGTCGGTAAACAGGAAGTCGATGGCTCCTTCCGGATGTCCCGCCGGATTGAACAACCGCCCGATGTAGGGCGCCGCCGAGCCGAGGCCGTCGATGCGCCAGTCGGCGTCCGTCAAGTTGGCATAACCGAAGTCAATGAGGCGAAACGCGGACACGCCGCCACCCGTCGAGGTCGGATCCAGTTTGATGCGCCAGTAGAAATCGAGCGTGCCGGCAACGGTCTCTCTCGTTACGCGGCTCTGAACCGTGCCCGTGATGCCGAGCGCACCGAACGAGAACGAGTCCACGTCGTCGGCCTCAACGGTTGCCGCGAGTTCGGGTCGCGCCCCCGACGTCGTGCCACCAAGACCCGTGTCGAGGTATGCCTCGGCAACGAACGCATTGTTCAACGGAACGGCTTGCGCGGCGGATGTCACTGTCATCAGAAGGGCGCCGATCGCGCTCGCGATGGCCGAGATAGGGGGGCGATGCACGGGATTCTCCTCGAATACGAGCGCCGCTCAGCGAGGCGACGATCTATGACCAGAACCGGGGGCGCTCAAACCCTGCGCTCTGCGCCAGCCGGGCCTGGGAAGGGAGTGGCTCTTCGAGGGGGGTTGGTGACACGCTGGGTAAAATATTTCCTGCTCAGCCGGGTCGCGAGCGCGTCTACCGCCAAGCCGCCGGGTGGGCGAATGCGACGCGCTGCTGTGCGCGGAATTGCAGGGCTTGGGTCTTGGACCACCGTTGAGGGGAAGCTGCCCCGTGGTAAATTTTCAGTTTGGTCGCGTTGGAGCACGAAAGCCGCGACACTAGACTGGGCGGCCCGACCGGAGGAAGAGCGATGACGCAGCCTGTACCCCCGAGCCCCGAGAAGCAGGCCATCCTCGATCTGGCAGCCCGCTACGTCTGTCCGGGCCGGGTAAACACCTTCAAGCTCCTCGGCACGCAGCCGGTGATGGGCAGGCGCGAGGGCCACTACTTCTGGGACATCGATGGCCGGCGCCTCTTCGATGTCCACATCAACGGTGGCACGTTCAGTCTGGGCCATCGCCACCCCGAGGTCGTGGCCGCCCTGCACGAGGCGGCCGATCGTTTCGACGTCGGAAACCACCACTTCGCGAGCGAGCCTCGCGCGCGACTCGCCGAGGCGCTGGCCCGGATCGCGCCGGGGAGCCTGCGCTACTCGGTCTTCTCTTCGAGCGGGAGTGAAGCCAACGACGTGGCGATTAAGACCGCGCGGCGGGCGACAAAGCGACGCCGGATCGTGTCGCTGCTGGGGAGCTACCACGGCCACACGGGCCTGTGTCTGGCGGCGGGCGACGTGAAGAATGCCGAGTACTTCCTGTCGGACGGGCCTCGCTCCGAGTTCACGCAGGTGCCCTTCAATGATCTCGACGCCATGCGAGCGACGCTCGCGAGCGGCGACGTTGCGGGAGTGATGCTCGAGATCATTCCGGCGACGCTCGGCTTCCCGATGCCTGCTCCGGGCTACCTCTCCGGCGTGAAGGCGCTGTGCGAGGAGTACGGTGCGCTCTTCATCGCCGACGAGGTGCAGACCGGCCTCGGGCGTACCGGGATGATGTGGGCGGTGCAGGGCTACGGCGTCGAGCCCGACCTGCTGGTGACGGGCAAGGGACTCTCCGGGGGCATGTATCCGATGGCCGCGACGCTGCTCTCGCCGCGCGTGGCCGGCTGGCTCGAAGAGAACGGCTGGGGCCATGTTTCCACCTTCGGCGGCTCCGAGGTCGGATGTCAGGTCTCGCTCAAGGTGATCGAGATCCTCGAGAGGCCGGGCGTGCTCGAGAACGCGAAGTTGATGTCCGATGCGCTCGGGCGGGGCCTCGAGGCGATCCGCGAGCGTCACCCGCTGCTGGTCGAAATCCGCCGCAACGGCCTCGTGATGGGCCTGCGCTTCGATCACGAGATGGCGGGGCCGATGCTGACCGCGGCGGGCTGGGAGGTCGGCCTATGGGCCTTCTTCGCGGGCTACGACCGCTCGGTGCTGCAGTTCAAGCCGGGGATCCTGCTGCGAAGCGAGGACTGCGACGAGGTGCTGGGCCTTCTCGAGCAGGCGATCGAGGGTTGCGAGCGTCGGCTCGGCCGCACCTGACGGCGGGGTGAGCGACCTCGCGCAGCACCGCCTCGGGGTGCCATCATTGCCCAGATCGGAGGTGCCATGACCGATGGCGTCGTGCTCGTTACTGGGGGGAATTCCGGAATTGGTTTCGAGTGTGCGCGCGACCTAGCGCGACGGGGCTCGCGAGTGCTGATCGCGAGCCGAAACCAGGAGGCGTCGGAGAAGGCGGTACGGCGCATCGCGCGCCAGAGCGGCGACGGCTCGGCCTCCGCCATGCCGCTCGATCTCGGATCGTTCGCGTCGGTGCGACGCTTCGCCAAAGAGATCGAGGCGCGCGATCTGCCGCTGCGGGCGCTCGTCTGCAACGCAGGCCTGCAGATGAATCACGGACCGATGCTCACGCCCGACGGCTTCGAGAGCACGTTCGCCGTGAACCATCTCGGCCACTTCCTGCTCGCGCACCTGCTGCTCGAGCGTCTGCTCGCGAACGCTCCCGCGCGGATCGTGATCGTTTCTTCGGGAGTACACGATCCTGCGATGAAGACGATGATGCCGCACCCGGCGATCACGGATTTCGAGACGCTCGCTGCGACCGGCGGCCCCAGCAAAGAGAAGTTCGACGGGCGCGTCGCCTACGTGAACAGCAAGCTCTGCAACCTGTGGTTCACGTACGAGCTGGCCCGGCGCCTGGAGGCTGCGAAGCTCGGAACTGGCGAGCGGCCGCTCTCGGTCAACGCGTACGAGCCGGGCCTGGTTCCGGGCTCGGGCCTCGCGCGCGATTACCCGCCCGTGTTGCGCTGGCTCTGGGATTGGGTCCTGCCCAGCGTCGCGCGCGTACTCTCGCTGCGGTACCCGAGCATCAATTCCGCCCCCAAATCGGGAGCCGCGCTCGCGCACGTGGTGCTCGATCCCGCGCTCGAGCGAAGCTCGAGCCAGTACTTCCCGTCGCACTCGCGCTGGCAAGCGGCGCCTTCGTCGGATGCCTCGTACGACAAAGAGCGGGCGCGAGCGCTCTGGGAGGAAAGCTTGCGCTTGACGCGGCTCGCGCCGGGAGAATCACCCCTCCTGCGCGGTTAGACCTACTGCCTCGAGACCATGAAGATCGACGGCGCCGGCGCGGCAGCCCGGCGCTTCTCCTGGAGTGGTCGACGAGCTCAGCGCGGCGCGCGGCGGCGCGCTCCGAGTGCGACCAGCCCGAGCGCAAGCGTGACGGCGGTCGAGGGCTCGGGAATCAGCGTCGTGCGGCCGCTCTCGAGGGTCTGGAAGCTCTCGTCGTACAGAACGAAGGGCTGTGAGCCGGGCGTCCCCACGCCGAGCCAGACGAAGCTCACCTCGAAGCGATCAGCGAGCGACGCCGGGCCGTCCATCGCGAGCGCGTCGTAGAGGCCGTCCGACGTGAGCAACGGATCGGGCTGCAGCGCGATCACATCCCAGTCCGCGTTGGGCGCGGCCCCTGCGACGAGCTGCTCGTAGAGTCCGAGGTCGAACATCACCGAAAAACCGTTGCCGGCCGGAAATGCGGCGCCCTCGACGCGGTAGCGGTAGAGCCAGAGATCCTCGCCGGGAGTAGCGTCAACGAGGTTTGCTGCCTCGTAACGGATCGCGGCGGCCCGAGCGGCCGGAGCCATTGCGAGCGGGATCAGAGCGGCAGCCATCAGGAGTAAGAGCAGTCGGCGCAAGATTGACCCCGCGATGCGGTTTCTCCCTACTAGGTGGCCGGGAATTCGAGCGCGTGTCAAGACATCTGTCCGTCGCGTTCGGCAAAAACGAATCTGAAAAGATCCCCGCGGGGTATCCTGCCCAATAAACCGGCCGGAGTTGCCTACGTGCTTCCCCTTCGGTCGCAGGCCTCGTGATTTCAGTGGATTCACCGCCACTTTGCCTCGCCTACGGGCTACAAGAAGTCTAGAGAGACCAGATCGGCCGCGGAGCTGAACCTGTGCAGCCTGACTCGAACCAGAGTAGCCCCGGCCCGAGAGGCTCATCGACGCGGCGCGCGCTCATCGCGGCGATCGCCTTTGGCCTCTCGCTTGCCGGCTGCTTCTCGCACGACTTCGTCTCGGGCGCGCGCGTCCGGATCGAGAACCTCCGCGTCGTGTCCGAGAAGCGCGTTGGCCGCACGCTCTTCGAGTACCAGATCGCTGCGGATTGCCGGAACGACGCGCCGCCGGTTCATGGCGTCACCGCGCTCGCGATCTCAAGCTCTCCCGAAATCGCGATCGTCCAGGGCATGCTGCACTGCGGGCCGCTCGTCGTCGGCGACACGCAGCCGAGCCTCGACAGCATCACGATTCGCCAGGACCGCAAGCAGCCCTTCAATCCGGCCTCGATCGAGTGGGTCGCCGTGTCGTACGGAACGTACCACAAGGAGTCCGAGGCCAGATTCGACCGAACGAGCTTCGACTACGTCTACCGACTCGACATCACGAACCTCGGCGCCGTGCCGCGCCATGTGGTCGCGACCGCGCGCAGCACGGCACCCGAGCTCCAGCTTCTCGACGCCGTGGTCGAGGTCGACGCGCCGCCGGATTCCTCGGTCACGCCGCTCAACTCGTTCTCGTTCCGACTCGACCGCACGCATCCCTTCGATCCGAAGACGATCGAGTGGGATCTCCGGCTCGGAGCCGGCGACACCAGCCCGCCGACCCTCGAGCTCTTCATGCCCTCGCAAGTGCAGACCGGCGCAGCGCTGCATGCCACGGCGCGCGCAAGCGACGATGTCGGCGTCTCGAATGTGCAGTTCTTCGTGGACGGGCTTCTCGTCGGCACCGACTCGAGCGCGCCCTACGAGCTCGCCTACAACGCGCCGGACGAGCCGGGCCGCGTGCTCGCAATCCGCGCCGTCGCGACCGACACGACCGGCAACGCGAGCGAGAAGCAGGCCTCGGTCGCGGTTACCGCCGTCCCCGACCAGACGCCGCCCGTGATCGACTCGCTGCGCCTCCCGCCGAGCGCGGCGCCGGGCGCCACGCTCACCGTTCGCGCCAACGTCAGCGACGACCGCGGCGTCGCAATGGTGCGCCTGTCTCTCGACGGAGCGCCGCAAGGAAGTGTCGGCACGCCGCCCTACGAGCTTTCCTTCGGGGTTCCCGCCGGCGCGCAGCCGGGCCAGAGCCTCGCGATCGACGTCGAGGCCGAGGATACGTCGGGCAACCGGGCTCACGTGCAGGGCACGATCGTGGTCGTGGCAGCGCCCGACCAGACGCCACCGAGCGGCGTCGGCGTTCTGGCGCCGCAGCAGGCGACACCCGGGCAGACGATTCGGCTCGACGCCACCGCCGTGGACGACGCCGGCATCCTCGCGGTCGCGTTCTTCGCCGACGGCGCGCTTCTGGCGAGCGACGGCGAGACGCCTTACGAGGCCCACTTCAGCGTCCCGTCCGACAAGCCGGTCGGCACGCAGATCAGCTTTCATGTCGAGGCGACGGACTTCTCCGGGAATCACACCGCGTCCGCGACGATCACTCTGGCGATCGTCGAAGCCGGTCTCGGCTCGATCGGCGGCGAGGTCTACGACGACACGACCGGCCTCCCGCTCGCCGCTGCGCGAGTCGCTGTGCTCGAGTCTCGCGGCGCGCCGCCCGCCTCGCCGCAGCTGACCACCACCGATGCGCGCGGCCGCTACCACCTTCGCCTCGCCGAAGGAGAGGCCGTTCTCGCGATCTCGCACGACGGCATGACGAGCGCACTGCGCGAGGTGGCGGTCGAGTCCGGCCGCGTCGTGACGCCGCTCGATGCGCGCCTTACGCCGATGGGTGTCACGCGGAGCATCCTCGCCGCCGCGGGCGGAACGGTCGTCGTCGCGGGCGAGTCGCTCGCTGTGCCACCGGGGGCTTTCGCGGCCGATACTGAGGTGAGCCTGACCGCGCTCGGCGCGCAAGGCCTGCCCGCGCCGCTTCCGCTCGGCTGGTCTCCGCTTGCGGCCTTCGACGTCGGTCCGGGCGCCGCAGTGACGCAGACGCCGCTCGAGCTCACGCTCTCTGGGCTCGATCTCGGCCACGCCGTCGCCGCGCGCTTCGATCCGTCGACACGGCGCTGGCTGCGAAGCGAGATCGTGGTGCCGGCCAGCGGAATGCCGCGCATGCTGCTTCCCGGCACCGGTGTCGTCGCGATCGTGCAGGCCGACACCGCACCGACTGTGCCGCCCGAGGCTGCGCTCGGCGAGGCGCTCGAGGGCGTCGCCGCCGTGGCGATACCAAGCGGCGCCACGGCAGAGCTGCTGCCGAGCCCGCACGTGATCTTCATGGATCCGAGCGCGCGCTCCGCTGTCTCGGCGCGGCTCCGCGACGCCGCGACGCTGCCGAGCGGCACGCCCTTCGAGGTGGACTTTTCCGAGTCGTATGCGCGCACCGACGGCAGCGAGACCCGCCCTGCGCCGTTCACGCAGGACGTGCTGCTCTACCGTGGCGCGCAGGGGCCGGCTGCCGCATTCGCTGCGAGCCCGTCGCGCGTCTTCGACCCGGCATCGCTG